>SLDB01000228.1 GCA_007125475.1 Nitriliruptoraceae bacterium
CGACGTGCCCGCAAGCGACTGGAACAGATGCGGGAGCACATCGCCGCGGTCGGCGGGAGCGCCGACGGCGAGGTGAGCTCGGCCGAGCCGTACGACGCCGTCCGCCACCTCCTCGACGTCGAGGAGTTCGACGAGGTGGTGATATCCGCCCTGCCGGCGCGTTTGTCACGGTGGCTGCGCATGGACCTTCCGAGCCGGATCGAACGCGTCACCGCCACACCCGTGACGACGGTGGAGGCGGCCGAGTAGCTCGGTCTGTCGTGTGCAGACTCCGAGCGATCCCCGGTCGCGTGCGTGCCCAGCTTGACGGCGGCCCGCGCCGTGAGCCGTGACGTCGCGACGTCATCACCCCTCGGTGGGTCGGCGATCACCAGCGCCGGTGAGCTGCTGGTCGAGCTGGATCACGTATCCGTCGGGGTCGGCGACCATCGCGGTGTGCACCGTCGACCCGGCCGGTTCGCCGTAGCGCGTGCCGTCGAGGGCCTGCACCTCCATCACCACCTCGGCACCGGCGGCGGTGAGCCGTTCGAAGGCGGCTTCGACGTCGGTGACGGTGAAGGCGAGGTGGTGGGCGCCGAGGCCGAACAGCGGCACCGGCGGTTGTTGCGGTTCGTCGTCGAGGAGCTCGTCGAGGACGAGGAACGCCTCGGCCCCGGGGCCGTCGAAGCGCAGGGTCGCGACACGCCGGTACAGCTCGCGGTCCTCACGGTGACCGATGAACTGCCGATCCTGCCGCCGGGTGACGTGCAACCCACCCAGGACCTCGCAGTAGAAGTCCACGGAGGCGTCGAGGTCGCGCACCCCCAGCGCGATATGGGAGATCCCCAGCGCGGTCATCACACCCTTCCCACGGCAGGTCACGAAGGCCTCGGAACGGTACTGGCCGGGTCGTGACGCGTCCGGGGGTGCGGGCTACGTTGGCCTGGCCGGCTCTCGGCCGGCGCCAACGGACGTGATCGGGAGGTCACCGGTGGAGCTCGCGGACTCGGAACTGCTGCGCACCTCGGCGTACATCGACGGCGCCTGGGCGGACGCACACGACGGCGCCACCTTCGCGGTGTACGACCCGGCCACGGGCGTCGAGGTGGCACAGGTGGCGAACCTGGGGGAGAAGGAGACCCAGGTCGCGATCGAGGCCGCCAACACCGCGCTGGACGACTGGCGGAGCCGCTCGGCGAAGGAGCGCGGCGCGATCCTGCACCGCTGGGCCGAGCTGATCCGAGATCACGCCGACGACCTGGCCACGATCCTCTCCGCCGAGCAGGGCAAGCCGCACCGTGAGGCCCGCGGCGAGATCGTGTACGGAACCTCGTTCGTCGACTGGTTCGCCGAGGAGGCCAAGCGGGCCTACGGGGAGACGATCCCCAGCCCGGTCGCCGATCGGCGCAACATCGTGGTCAAGCAGCCGATCGGGGTGTGCGTCGGGATCACGCCGTGGAACTTCCCGTCGTCGATGATCACCCGCAAGGTGGGTCCGGCGCTGGCGGCCGGGTGCACGATGGTGCTCAAGCCCGCGGAGCAGACCCCGTTGTCGGCGCTGGCACTGGCCGAGCTCGCCGAGCGCGCCGGTGTCCCGCCGGGGGTGTTCAGCGTGGTGACCACCGACGCCGACGGCGCACCGGCGGTGGGCCGTGAGCTCACCGGCAACCCCCTGGTGCGCAAGCTCTCCTTCACCGGCTCCACCGAGGTCGGCAAGCTGCTGATGGCCCAGTGCGCCGCCGGGGTGAAGAAGGTCAGCCTGGAGCTGGGTGGCAGCGCCCCCTACATCGTGTTCGACGACGCGGATCTGGACGCCGCGGTCGGTGGGCTGCTGGGGTGCAAGTTCCGCAACGCGGGTCAGACCTGCGTCTCGGCCGACCGGATCCTGGTGCAGGACGCGGTGTACGACGAGTTCGTCGAACGCCTCACCGACGCGGTGTCCGGGCTCACCCCGGGGCCGGCGACGGGGAAGGCCGACCTGGGCCCCCTCATCGACGAGCAGGGGCTGGACAAGGTCCGCCGCCACGTCGAGGACGCCGTATCCCGTGGCGCGAAGGTGATCGTCGGCGGCTCCCAGCCGGAGCTGGGCGGGACGTTCTTCTCCCCGACGGTGCTCACCGAGGTTCCCCGCGACGCGCTGATCATGCACGAGGAGACGTTCGGCCCGGTCGCCGGGCTGGTGCGGTTCCGCGACGAGGACGACGCCGTTTCGATCGCGAACGACACCTCCTACGGGCTGGCGGCGTACTTCTTCAGCCGCGACGTCGGCCGGGTGTGGCGGATGTTCGAACGCCTGGAGTTCGGGATGGTGAACGCCAACGTCGGCGGGATGGGGAACGAAGCCGCGCCGTTCGGTGGGGTGAAGGAGTCCGGGATCGGCCGTGAGGGCTCGAAGTACGGCCTGGAGGAGTGGCTCGAGATCAAGAGCCTCACCCTCGGCGGCCTCGACGACTGACCCGGGCCACCATCGTCCTCCGCGGCGCTGAGCGTTGCGGGCCACCTCCTCGTCGGCGCCCGGCTCCGCGCGGCCCGCGGTGTCGTGGCGCGACGTCGGCGCCGCCCGTTGCGGTGCCGTGGCGGCGTGCATTGGCAGCCCTGGTCGCGGTGCCGTGGCGGCGTGCCGTGGCAGCCCTCGTCGCGGTGCTGTGGCATCGCCCCGCCACGTGGGGCGTGGGCGTGACCGCACGGGCCCCGTCGTCAGCGCACGTCCCGGCCGCGCTTGGTGCTTGCACGGGCTCGCATCCGTGGTGCCTGCGGTTGCAAGCGGTGTGGTCAACGGGGCAGGAGTGCTTGCAATCACCCGCGTTCACGCTTGCGCGCGTAGAGTTTCGCGTCATCACCGTACATTTCGACCGGTTAGGCGCCGCCCCGCACGTCACCTAGAGTGACGGTCCGGCGGGCTCGCCATTGACGGGTAGCCCCACCGGGGCGTAGCCTCATCGGTGGAGTTTCACGCGTGTTCGTCGCCGGTGATCGCCGGTGGAGGGCCGCGAGGGATCCACCTCCACCGGCGAAGTTGGCCGCACCGGTTCACCGAGGTGGAGGAAGAACGACCGAGGCGCTCCACCGGCCGGTTTCGGCGGTGACGCCCGGCGACGCAGGGGGAGTTCATGACCACGCAGGACACCGGCCAGCTCCGCCTGGACGTCGGCGACACGGAGACCGAGGGCTACCGCGGCCCGACGGTGACCAAGATCGTCGGGATCACCTACCGCCAGCTCGACTA
>SLDB01000204.1 GCA_007125475.1 Nitriliruptoraceae bacterium
CGGCAGGCTCATTCCGCCGAGCCGCGTGAGGGTTCCCTGCACGCCCCGCCGTGCCAGCCCGACCGTGGCAGCGGAGGCCTGTGCCACGCCGCGCGCGGCGCCTCGGGCCGAGGTGCTCACGGAGGCGGCCCGTGCCGCGCCGGCCACCGCCGCGCTCACCGACGCCGCCAGCCTGAAGGCCGCCGTCGTCACCGAGGTCACCGCACGCCTCGCCGCCGAGGACCTCGGTCCGCAGCGCTTCGTCGGCGGCCACCCGATGGCGGGGAGCGAACGCAGCGGACCCGACGCCGCCGACGCCCGGTTGTTCCAGGGTGCGACGTGGGTGCTCACCCCGTCACCGACCTCGGCGGACGCCGTCCTGGCCGAGCTCTCCGGGCTGTTGCGCAGCTTCGGTGCCCGGGTGCTGGTCCTCCCGCCCGAACGTCACGACGAGGTCGTCGCGGTGGTCAGCCACCTGCCGCAGGTCGTCGCCTCGACGCTGGCCAACGTCGCCGCCGACGCCGTCGCCGCCACCGGTGAGGCCGTCCTCGCCGTCGCCGGGGGCGGGTTCCGTGACACGACCCGGATCGCCGCCAGCGACCCGCAGCTGTGGGTGCCGATCCTCGACGGCAACCGTGGGGCGGTCCTCGAGGCCCTCGACGCCACGATCGCAGCGCTGATCACGTTCCGCGGTGACCTCGCCGCCGGTGACCTGCAGGCGGTGCGCTCGGTGCTGGCCCGGGCCAGCGACGCGCGGCGACGGCTGCTGCCCAAGGAGGACGCCGCGGCCGTCGTCGACGTGGTGATCCCACTCGACGACCAGCCGGGGCAGCTCGCGGCGGTGACCACCGCCCTGGGCGAGGCGGGCGTGAACGTCGAGGACCTCGCGATGCGTCACGCCCCCGACGGCGGTCGGGGGGCGTTGATGGTCCGGGTCACCGCCGCCGACGCCCGGGTCGCCACCGACGTGTTGGCGGTGCACGGGATCCCCGCACGCCTGGAGGTCGTCGACGACCCCGGCTCGCTGGTGTCCTCCGACGGTGCCGTGACCGGCGGCGGGGCGGTGGCGCCGACGTTCGGCGAGGCCGGACGACCGGTCCGCGCGGTGCCTCCGTTGGCGGCGCCGCCGTCGGCCGACATCACCGTCCCCGGCTCGAAGAGCCTCACCAACCGGGCGCTGGTCGCCGCCGCGCTGGCCGACGGGACCTCGACGTTGGACGGGGTGCTGTTCGCCGACGACACCGAGGCGATGATCACCGCCCTGGCCCGGCTCGGGTTCGACGTCGAGGCCGACCGGGGGAGGAGCCGGGTGCGCCTCACCGGCCAGGGTGGGCACCTGCCAGCGCGTTCGGCGCACGTCGACGTACGCCTGTCGGGGACCACGGCGCGGTTCCTGGCGCCGCTGCTGGCGCTGGGGCACGGCGGGTTCGTCCTCGACGGCGCCCCGCCGTTCCGCGCCCGGCCGATGGGCCCGGTCCTCGACGCGCTCCGCGGCCTGGGGGTGCGCATCGACGACCTGGGCAGCCCCGGCCACCTGCCCGCGCTGATCCACGCCGACGGGCTGGCCGGCGGGGTGGTCGACGTCGCCGGGGACGCCTCCAGCCAGTTCCTCTCCGGGCTGCTGCTGGCCGGACCGGCCACCCGCGACGGCCTCGAGCTGCGGCTGTCCACCCCGCTGGTCTCCGAGCCCTACGTCGCGATGACGATCCGGGTGATGGAGGCGTTCGGGGCCCGGGTGCGCCGCGAGGAGCCCCGCCGCTTCGTCACCTCGGCGGACGGCTACACCCCGGTCGACCTGGAGATCGAGCCCGACGCCTCCGCGGCGACGTACTTCCTGGCCGCGGCGGCGATCACCGGTGGCCGCGTGCGGGTGCGTGGGCTCACCGGGTCGGCGATGCAGGGCGATGCCGGGTTCGCCCGGGTCCTGGAGCGGATGGGTGCGTCGGTCACCGTCGACGCCGCCGGCACCGAGGTCCGGGGCACCGGGCGGTTGCACGGCATCGAGGTGGACCTCGGCGAGATGTCGGACACCGCCCAGACCCTGGCGGCGGCCGCGGTGTTCGCCGACGCCCCGACCAGGATCACCGGGATCGGGTTCATCCGGGCCAAGGAGACCGACCGCATCGCCGCGGTCGTCACCGAGCTGCGCCGCTGCGGGATCCACGCCGTCGAGGAGGACGACGGGTTCGTGGTGCACCCGGGGGTGCCGAAACCGGCGGTGATCGAGACCTACGACGACCACCGGATGGCGATGAGCTTCGCGCTGCTGGGCCTGGTCGTCGACGGGATCCGGATCGCCGACCCCGGCTGTGTCGACAAGACGTTCCCGACGTTCTTCGAGGTCCTCGACGAGCTGCGAACCGCGCAGGACTGACGCCGGGCGCCACCGGGCCGCGGTGGCCGGGTGCGGCCCCGGGCGGGGTCGGGGTCGTCGGTAGGCTCGCGGGGCTCGTCGGGGGCCGGCCCCGCGCAGCATGGAGCCCGCCGTGTCCGAAGCCGACCCGACCGACACCGACCCGACCGACGCCCCCGGCGCCGGCCCGGCGCCGGTCACCACCGGTCACGACGACGACCCGTACGCCGCGTTGCTGGCCGACGTCGTCGTCGCGATCGACGGGCCGGCCGGCTCCGGCAAGTCCACGGTCGCCGCCGCCGTCGCCGCCGAGCTGGGGCTCACCCACGTCGACACCGGGGCGATGTACCGCGCGGCGGCGCTGGCGTGCCTGCGGGCCGGGGTGGACCCGGACGACGCGCCGGCTTGCGCCGCGACGGTCTCCGCCGCCAGGATCGAACGCGACGGGGTGCGCACCCTCCTCGACGGCGAGGACGTCGAGGACGAGATCCGCGACACCGCGGTGACCGCGGCGGTGTCGGCGGTGTCCGCCCACCCGCAGGTGCGCGAGATCCTCCTGGTCGCCCAGCGCGAGGCGATCGACGGGGGAGGGGTGGTCCTCGAAGGCCGCGACATCGGCACCGTCGTCGCCCCTGACGCCGACGTGAAGGTGTTCCTCACCGCGTCGGTCGAGTCCCGGGCCCGCCGTCGGGCCGCACAGCTCGGCCGTGACGACGTCGAGGCGATCGCCGCCGAGATCGCCGAACGCGACGAGTTCGACGCCTCCCGTGCGGCGTCCCCCCTGGTCGCCGCCGACGACGCCTGGGTCCTGGACACC
>SLDB01000104.1 GCA_007125475.1 Nitriliruptoraceae bacterium
GTCATCGATGTCATCGACGGTGATGACCTCCAGCATGCGACCCGTACGGTCGGGGCCGATGTAGAGCACGCCGTCGATCTGGTCGACGTTCGTTTCAACTGGACCGGCGGCCACCGCGTTGTCGATCGCCTGCTGGATGTCCGGGTCAGCGATCCCATGGCGGCGAGCGCTGTCCTGACCTCCCTCGGGTGGATGTATCACAGTATTCTTCTGCCGTCCGGCGACGCGACCATGAGCACGAACGCGTCCCGGCCACGTGAGACGACGATCCGCTTCACAGGCCGCGCTCGTGGAGCGGCTACAACGCCACCCTTGCGGTATCCGGTGCAACCGGGGCGGTGCGGGCGTGTCGCGAGAGGGCAGCGAGGACGTCGTTGGAGTAGTCCCAGATGGGTCGAGGGCGACCTGCAACAGCACGGCAACTCCCGGCATGCGGCAACTGTCCGGCACTGACCGTGAGCGACACCTTGATGGCTACTCCAAAGCTGCCAGCTGCCGGGCCCCCGACCAGGGAACCCTCCGGCGATGGTCCCCTCCGGATCGGGCCGCCATCCAGATCCATCCAACCGACAACGCTCTCAGCGACCGCTGATGCGCTCAGTTCGCCGTATCTCGCTCAGTTCGCGTCAAACCACGCAGCTGAAGATCGTGGTGTCGGCGGTTCGATCCCGCCCCTGACCACCCCTTGGACGGTCTCGCAGACGCCCTTGCGAGTCCGTTTCCTGGGGCTCCCGACATGAGTGTGGGTCGTTCATGCCCGGCCCTACCACGGAAGGGTGAGGATGACGGGGCCACCCGAGAGCATCACCAGGGCCAGAGTGGCCTTGGCTGAGTGGAACCCGAACGCCCGCCGGACGATAGGCCGTACCCGGCGGTTGAGGCGTTCCCGCGCTACCGAGTGGCCTGACTGCCAGGCTGTCCCAGAGCGGGCTGCCCCGATCGACTTCAGGGTTGGATGACTGCGAGTAGGTCACCTGCTTCGACGCGGGTGCCGGAGGGTGCGACGACGCGTTCGACGGTCCCGGCGGCGTGCGCCCGGATCGGCGACTCCATCTTCATCGCCTCGATGATCCCGATCGTCTGACCCACCTCGACCTGGTCGCCGTCGTCGACCTCGAAGGTGACGACGCCGGTCATCTGGGCGGCGAGGTGGTGGGGATCGTCGGGGTCGGCCGACTCGCGCGTCACCTGCTCGGTGGCATGGTCGCGGTCGCGCACCTCGATCGCCCGCGGCGTGCCGTTGAGCTTGAGATGCAGGGTGCGGTGCCCGGTTTCGTCGACCTCGCTGATGGCGTCGAGCTCGACGGTGAGTCGGACCCCGGCTTCTAGGTCCACGTGCACCTCATGTCCCTCACGCAGCCCATGCAGGAACGCCTCGGTGGGCAGCACCGACAGGTCCCCGTAGTGCTCACGGTCCGCCCGGAAGTCTTCGGCCGGACCGGGGAACAGCAGCGCGGAGAGCAGCTCACGGGCCCCGTCCGCGTCCAGCCCTGCCCGTTCGTGCTCGGTGAGCTTGCGGTCGGGGAGCTGCACGTCATGGGCTTGCAGCGCTCGGCTGCGCAGCGGTTCGGGCCAGCCTCCCGGTGGGGTGCCCAGGTCCCCGGCGAGCAGTTCGAGCACCGAGCCGGGCAGATCGTAATGGCCCGGATCCTCGACGATGTCGGCCGGATCGATGTCGTTCATCGCCATGAACAGCGCCAGATCGCCGACGACCTTGGAGGTCGGTGTGACCTTGATCAGCCCGCCGAGCAGCTCGTCGGCCTGGATGTAGCGCCGCGCGATCTCCGGGAACCCGCCCTCGACCCCCAACGCGGTGGCCTGTGCGACCAGGTTCGACAGCTGTCCGCCGGGGATCTGGTGGCGGTAGACCCTTCCGGTCGGTGCGGTCAGTCCCTGCTCGAAGGGTGCGTACAGCGTGCGGACCTGCTCCCAGTACTCCTCGAGGTCCAACATCGCGTCCAGGTTCAGTCCCGTCGCCCGGTCGGTGTGGTCGGTCGCGGCGACGATCGCGGGCAGTGGCGGCTGACTGGTCGTGCCCGCCAGCGGTGCCGCTGCCCCGTCGACCGCATCGACGCCGGCGTCGATCGCCGCGAGGTAGGTCCCGAGCTGCCCGCCCGAGGTGTCGTGGGTGTGCAGGTGGACCGGTGCGTCGAACCGCTCCCGTAGCGCGGTCACCAGGATGCGTGCTGCCGGGGCCCGCAACAGTCCCGCCATGTCCTTGATGCACAGCACGTGCGCCCCCGCGTCGATCAACCCCTCGGCCACCTCGAGGTAGTGGTCCAGGGTGTAGACCTGCTCGGACGGATCCGACAGGTCGCCGGTGTAGCACAGGGTCCCCTCGGCCACCCGGCCCTGCTCGACCACCGCTGCGATCGCGGGACGCATCCGTTCCACATCGTTGAGGGCATCGAAGACCCGGAAGATGTCGACGCCCGCGCCTGCAGCTTCTCGCACGAAGGCGTGGACCACGTCCGGTGGGTAGCGGTGGTAGCCGACCGCGTTCTGCCCGCGCAGCAGCATCTGCAGGCACAGGTTCGGTACCGCCTCGCGCAGACGCTCGAGCCGCTCCCACGGGTCCTCCTTGAGGAAGCGCATCGCGACGTCGAAGGTCGCACCACCCCACACCTCCAGCGACAGCAGCTGCGGCAGCCGCCGGGCCAGGTGCGGACCGACCGCGAGCATGTCGTAGGTACGCATCCGCGTCGCGAGCAGCGACTGGTGCGCATCACGCATCGTGGTGTCGGTGACCCCGACCGCAGCGCTGTCACGCAGCCACCTCGCGAAGGCATCGGGCCCGTCGGCCAGCAGCCGGTCGCGGCTGCCGGGTGAAGGCGGATCCGCCGGCAGCTCCGGCAGCCGTGCCCGAGGGTCAGCCAGGCCGGGCGGTGGGCCGTTGGGATGGTGCAGGGTGACGTCGCCGAGGTAGTCCAGCAGCCGGCTCGCCCGGTCGCGGCTATCGACGGCCTGGACCAGCTCGGGGTGGTCCTCGAGGTAGGCGGTGGAGATCTCCGCCACCAGCTGGTCAGTGTCGGTCAGCAACGCGCGCAGGAACGCCAGGTTGGTCGGCACCCCCCGGACCCGGAACTCCGCCAGGGCCCGCCGTGCCCGCCGCGCCGCGCCCGGAAGGTCCCGCCCTCGCGCGGTCA
>SLDB01000136.1 GCA_007125475.1 Nitriliruptoraceae bacterium
CCCCTACACCCAGGCCCTGCTGTCGGCCGTGCCACGGCCCGACCCGAGCGCCGCGCACAGTCGGGAACGCATCATCCTCACCGGGGACGTCCCGAGCCCGTCGGACCCACCGTCCGGGTGCGTGTTCCGAACCCGCTGCTGGAAGGCCGACGAGCAGTGCGCCGAGGTCACCCCGGGGTTGGAGCCGCGCGACGGGATCCCGCAGGCCGTTGCCTGCCACTACGCCGAGGTCCGCGCCAGCGCTGGAACCAAGAACTGACCCACCGTCGGGGAAGGCCTCCCCGGGGCGACACGCCGTCCTCGGGGGGACGGCCGGGCGGTGTTCCGCCACGGCATCGGTGCCGGGGCCCGAGGTCGGCGAGGACGACAGGAATCTGCGTGACGAGTAACGAACAGGGCCCCTCGGGCGTCCAGGCACTCTTCGCCCCCCGAAGCATCGCGCTGGTCGGTGCCTCCGGCCGGCCGGACACGATCCCCGGGCGCTTGCTGAACTTCCTGCTGCAGGGTGGGTTCACCGGTCCCATCTTCCCGGTGAACCCCCGCTACGAGGAGCTCGGCGGGCAGCGGTGCTACCCGTCGCTGCGCGCGATCGGTGAGTCCGTCGACCTCGTGCTCGTGATGGTCCCGGCGGCGATGGCCGGGGACGTCATCGACGAGTGCGGCGAGGTCTCCGCGGGCGTCGCCGTGCTGTTCGGCTCCGGGTTCTCCGAGACCGGCCAAGAAGGCGCGGCCGCCGAGGCCGACCTCCTCGAGCGCGCCCGGCGGGCCGGGGTACGCCTGCTGGGTCCCAACTGTCAGGGGGTGATCAGCGGCGCGGTGGGGGTCCTCGCCTCGTTCACGCCGGCGATCGGTGACGATCCGGCCGCGCCGGGCCCGGTCGCCTACGTCGGACAGTCCGGTGCGCTCGGCGGCTCGTTCCTGGACAAGGCCAAGGAACGCCACCTGCCGGTCGGCACCTGGGTGAGCACCGGGAACCAGGTCGACCTCACCGCGGTCGAGCTCGCCACCGGCCTCGTCGAACGTGACGACGTCGAGGTGATCGCGCTCTACCTCGAGGACGTCGGCGACGGGGCGGCGTTCGTCGAACTGGCCCGGGCCGCGCGACGGCGCGGCAAGGACCTCGTGGTGATCCGATCGGGTTCCAGCGAGGTCGGCCGTCGGGCGATCCAGTCGCACACCGGGTCGATGGTGTCCTCGCACGCCGTCTTCGAGGTGATCGCCCATGCCGAAGGCGTCGTGATCGCCTCCGACATCGACGAGATGCTCGACCGGGTCATGGTGCTGCTCTCCAGTCAGCGTCCGCAGGGTCGGCGCGTCGGGATCGTCTCCTCCTCCGGTGGTGCCGGGATCCTCGTGGCCGACCAGCTCTCCGCACTGGGCTTCGTGATCCCGCCGCTCACCGACGCCCTCCAGGAACGGCTCAGCGAGTACGTCCCGGCGTACGGGGCGACGCGGAACCCCGTCGACGTCACGGCGCAACTGTTCGTCTCCAAGAGCGAGGACGACCGGTTCGGACCGAAGTTCCGGGCGTTGTGCGACCACGTCGCCGCCTCCGACGAGATCGACGTCGTGATCATCGTCCTGACGATGCTGGTCGGTGAGCCCGGCCTCGAGATGGCCGAGGCGCTCGACGGGCTCCAGGAGGAGTTCGGGAAGCCGGTGTACGTGGTGTGGATCGCCAGCACCTCCTCGACCGACCTCGGCCGCCGGCGCCTCGCCGAGGAGCGGATCCCGGTGTTCGACAACGTTCCGAGCCTCGCGGCGAGCCTCGGGGAGCTCGCGCGGCTCGAGGACGCGGTGCACAGCGAACTCGAACCCCCACCGCTGCGCGACGACCTCCCGGGACCTGAGCAGGTACGTGAGCTCCTCGCCGAACCGAGCGGGCCGATGCGGCTGCTCGATGCCTGGGGTGTCCCCCAGCCGTCCTGGCGGGTCGCGGCCGACGTCGCCGGTGCCGAGGCGGCAGCCGCCGAGCTCACGGGACCGCTGGTCGTCAAGGTGCTGGCGAGCGGGTTGGCGCACAAGTCCGACATCGGCGCGGTACGCCTCGGTGTCGAGGCGGGTGACGTCGGCGAGGTCTGTACCCGGATGCTCGAGCGGTTCGACGCCGCCGGCACCGGCCAGCCGTTCGAGGGCTTCCTGCTGCAGCAGATGGCCGGCCCAGGCCGTGAGCTGTTGATCGCCGTCCGGCGTGACGACCCCAGCTTCCCACCGGTCCTCACCGTCGGGTTCGGAGGTATCGCCACCGAGGTGTACGCCGACGTGGTCACCGCGCCGTTGCCGCTGGCGGAGGGCGCGGCCCGGCACATGCTCAGTCAGCTCGCCGGTGCGCCGCTGCTGGGCGCGTTCCGTGGTCGCGAACCCGGCGACGTCGACGTCCTCGTCGCCACGATCGACGCGGTCTCGGCCGGTTTCCTCGCCGCTGGCGACGCCCTGGACGAGATCGAAGTCAACCCCGTGATCGTGCACGACGTGGGCGGGGGCGTCTCCGCCGTCGACTGCCTCGTCGTCGCCGCGACCGACTGAACCGCGCCCTCAGGAGACCGACGTGAACCCGACCCCTGAACCGCCGCACCCGCCGAGGATCCCTCCGGTCACCGATCCCACGCCCGAGCAGGCCGAGATCCTCGACAAGACCCGGATCAACGACGGGCCACCGGCGAACGTCTTCGCCACGATGGCGCACCACACCACGCTGCTGAAGCGGTTCAACGTCCTCGGTGGCGCCTTCATGGGTCGCAACGTCCTCTCGCCGCGGCTGCGGGAGCTGTCGATCCTGCGGGCCGCCCACGCCAGCGACTGCCTGTACGAGTTCGCCCAGCACCGTCGGATCGCCCTCGACGGTGGCCTCCTCGACGCCGACGAGATCGCCCGGGTGGTCACCGACGCCCGTGACGGCTGGCCCGAACAGGAGCAGGCGGTCATCGACGCCACCGACGAGCTCACCGCCCACCCGTACCTCACCGATGCGACCTGGCGGCGGCTGGAGGCGTTCCTCGATCGTCCGCAGCTCATCGAGCTCACCCTCCTCATCGGGTTCTACCGCGGGCTCGCCGGGATGCTCAACACCGTCGGCGTCGAGCTCGACGAGTCGTTGCAGGGCCCGGAGGATTCGACCTGGCCGCCGGGTCGCAACCGCTGAGG
>SLDB01000079.1 GCA_007125475.1 Nitriliruptoraceae bacterium
ACTTCGCGTCGGGACCGTTCCCGTGGCCGCACTGGGGGCACTGCATCGACGTCCCGATTCTCCGCCGTGCCACCCTAACGAAACCCTTCCCCTCGGGCCAGCGGCGGATATAGGGTGACCAGCTTCGAGGAGTCCTCCATGCCTGTCGAGCACGTCGCCACCGTGATCGAGTTCATCCGGCCGGTGCGCGACGTCGGGAAAACGTGTCGGCGTTGGCACCGGAAGGACGATCGAAAACTCCGGGGCGATTTCCTCCGTACCCACACGGTGCCCGGCTAGGCGATGGAGTCGTTCCGCTTCGTGTTCATGGCCGACTGCCAGCTCGGCTGTTACGCCACCTTCTCGGGGATGAGTGAACACGATGTCGGGCGATTGGCCGACCGCGACATGCAGGTCGAGATCACTTCCACGGTCAATGGTTTCGCGTGGGACACCCGCCACGACGACGTGGCATCGACGTAACCGAGGGAGCCATGGCGAAACCGACGATCCTGGCCGTGGACGACGACCCGCAGGTGCTCGCTGCGGTCCGCGCCGACCTCCGCAGCCGCTACGCGCAGGGTTACCGCGTCGTCGCTGCCGACAGCGGTGCGACGGCGATCGAGATGGTGGAGGAGTTGGCCCTGCGGGGCGACGACCTGGCGCTCCTCCTCGTCGACCAGCGCATGCCGAAGATGTCGGGCACGGACTTCCTCCTGGAAGCCAAGCCCCATTTCCCAGACGCGACGAAGGTCTTGCTCACCGCCTACGCCGACACCGAGGCGGCGATCGCGTCGATCAACGAGGTGGGGCTCGACCACTACCTCATGAAGCCCTGGGACCCGCCGGAGGACTCGCTGTACCCGGTCCTCGACGACGTGCTCGAGGACTGGCTCGCCAACCGCCCCGCCCCCACCGACGGGGTCCGGGTGCTCGGAACCCGCTGGTCCGCCGACACGCACGACGTCAAGGACTTCCTGGCCCGGAACCAGATCCCCTACCGCTTCCTGGACATCGAACGTGCCCCGGAGGCCAGGCGGTTGTTGGAGGTGGTGCCGGACGAGGACCACCCCCTCCCCGTGGTGCTGTTTCCCGAGGGCGATGCCCTGTCGAGGCCGACCCACCGTGACCTGGCGACGCGGGTGGGTCTGCAGGTCGAGGCTTCGGCGCCGTTCTACGATCTGACCATCGTCGGGGCGGGTCCCGCCGGGCTGGCGGCCGCGGTGTACGGGGCATCCGAGGGGTTGCGTGTCGCGGTCGTCGAGAGCCAGGCGGTCGGGGGACAGGCCGGCAGCAGCTCACGCATCGAGAACTACCTGGGGTTCCCGGCCGGGATCAGCGGTACGGACCTCGCCCGACGTGCCGCCGCGCAGGCCCGCCGTTTCGGCGCCGAGGTCCTCACCGCGGTCGATGCCGTCAACCTCGAGGTCGAGGGGCCACGCCGGAGCATCACGTTGAGCAACGGCTCACAGGTCGCCTCCCACGCCGTCCTCATCGCGTCGGGGATGACCGTCCGCGAGCTCGACATCCCCGGCTACGAAGCCCTCACCGGGCGGGGCGTCTACTACGGCGCGACGTTGAGCGAGGCAGCGGCCTTCGAAGGCGAGGCGGTGTTCATCGTCGGTGCGGCGAACTCCGCCGGCCAGGGTGCGGTGCTGTTCTCGCGGTACGCGGAGTCGGTCACGATCCTCGTCCGTGGGAGCTCTCTGGAAGCCAAGATGTCGCAGTACCTCATCGAGCAGATCGCGGACATCGACAACATCGAGGTGCTGCTCAACACCGAGGTCGACGAGGTTCACGGGGAGGCGAACCTCGAGCGGCTCGTCCTGCGCAACAACGTCGACGACAGCACCGAGGTGCGCGAGGCGTCCGGGCTGTTCATCTTCGCGGGGGCGGTCCCGCACTCGCGCTTCGTTGCGGATGTCGTCGAGACCACCCCGAAGGGCTTCATCCTCACCGGACCCGACCTCATGTTCGACGGTGGACGTCCGAAGGGCTGGGTGCTCGAGCGGGACCCGTTCCCGTTCGAGACCAGCGTCCCCGGCGTGTTCGCCGCCGGCGACGTCCGTGAGGGGGCGCTGCGGCGGGTGGCGTCGGCGGTGGGACAGGGCTCGATCTGCATCTCGCTGGTGCATGAGTACCTCGGGGCGACGTGATGTCCGAGACGTCCCAGCGGCTGAGGCAGGTCGAGTTGTTCGACAGTCTCGTCGATGAGGACCTGGATCGGATCTGTCGCGATGTGGAGGACGTGCGTCTCGAACCCGGCGAGGTGCTCTTCGGTGAGGGGGAGTGGGGCGACCGTGCCTACGTCATCACCGATGGAGAGATCGAGATCCTCAAGGCCAGCCAGAGGCGCGAGGTCCTCCTGGCGGTCCGTGGGCCGGGCGAGGTGATCGGCGAGATGGCGCTGCTCCACCAGGAGCCGCGCAACGCCACGGCCCGCGCCCGTACCACCGTGAACCTCCTCGCGATCCCGAAGGAGTCGCTGCACGACCTGCTGGACACGAGTCCCCGGGCGGCACGGGCGATCTTCGACGGGTTCCTCACCCGGTTGAAGGCCACCAACGCCCAGCTCAAGCAGAGCGAACGGATGGCCCAGCTCGGGACGCTCACCGCCGGTGTCGCCCACGAGCTCAACAACCCGGCGGCCGCGGTGGCCCGGGCGGCCCGCAGACTCCAGGACGAGCTGGCGTCGTTCGCGGCCCTCGCCGCCTCGAATGAGGCCGCGGTGATCGAGGAGGTGCTCGATGCCCCGGGGGAGGCACCGGGACGGCTCGATCCACTCGCCCGTAGTGATGCCGAGTCCGAGGTCGAGGACTGGCTCGACGAGCACCAGGTGGACGACGCCTGGGAGCTGTCCCCGGACCTGATCGACGCCGGTCTGGGAGTGGCAGCGTTGGACGCGCTGGCCGCGAGGCTCTCCGGCGAGGAGCTGGGTCGGGCCCTGCGGTTGACGGCGGCCTCGGCCGTGGTTCAGCGGACCGCTCGCGAAATCGGCGACGCGGCGGGGCGGATCTCCACGATCGTCCGTGCGCTGAAAGGCTACGCCTACCTCGACCAGGCCCCGGTCCAGGACGTCGACGTTCGTCAGGGCCTTGACGACACCCTCGCGATCCTGGCCCACAAGACCCGCGGCGTGCGTGTCGTGCGCGAGTTC
>SLDB01000158.1 GCA_007125475.1 Nitriliruptoraceae bacterium
ACATCGCCGAGGCGCCTCCGCTCGTCCACCTCGACGAGCTCGGCCACCCCCGTGCCGACGACACCCGCCTGCGCCTGGCGGCACACGGGGTCCTGCCGTCCGTCGCCGAGCGGCTCGAGCGGGTCGGTGCCGAGCTCGTCGGCGACGACGCCGACATCGACGCGACCCTGATCTCGACCCGTCTGCCCCCCGACGAGTTGCGTGAGCTGGCCGAGCGCCTCGGTGGTCACGTGGGCAGGACCATCGTGCTCGCCCACACCGGCGCGGAGCGGCTGGCCGCGGACCTCGTCCGCGCCGGGGCAGACGCGGTCGTCGGCGAGGGCAACGAGGAGGCCCTCCTCGGTCTCGTCGACGCGCAGCGGAGCCCCACCGCCCTGCTCAGCTCGTTCGAGCGCCGCTACGGCGGGCAGTCCGACACCGGACATCGGGGCAGGGACCAGGCGACCGGGCTGCCCGACCGGAGGTCCTTCGAGCAGCGCATCGCCTCGCTCGCCGACGCCGACGAGACACCACGCATCGCCTACGCGAAGGTCGTCGCCGACGATTGGAGGACGCACTCGCCAACGGCCGCCGTGATGGTCCAGCGCCGACGTCTGGCAACGAGCCTTGCACACGTCGCCCACGCCGCCGGTGTCGAGCTGTACACCACCGGCATCGACGAGTTCGGGGTCGTGAGCGAGACGCTCAGCCCACACGACACCGAGCGGCTGGCCCGGCGGCTGGTCGCCGCCGCCGGGACCTTCCGCGACCGCGGGCTGGCGCTACGGCTCGTGATCGGCCACGCCGGTCCGGAGAGCGCCCACGACGCCGAGGCGATCCTCGATCTCGCCCGCCGGGCCGTCGAGGTCGCCGCCACCGACGGGGCGACACCGGTCCTCGGCGCCGAGGAGCTGGTCCTGGGGGTCTCGGTGACAACCGAGCTCGAGGCGGTCGTGCGACTCCTCGAGGAGGTCGAGCCGACGGTCCCCGAGGGACGCGGTCACGGCGAGCGGGTGGGCAGGATCTCCGCCGAGCTCGCCCGGCTGCGGGGGTTCTCGCCGACGGCGACGTCGCGCGCGCACCTCGCCGGCCACCTCCACGACGTCGGCCGCGCCGGGCTACCCGCGGGCGCCGTCGAGTCCGACGAGCTCTCCGGCGAGCTGCTCGAGGCGTGGCGTAGCTTCCCGGTGCGCTCCGCCGAGCGGCTGCAGCTGACCGCCGGCAAGGTCGTAGCCGAAGCGGTGCGCGCACAGCGCGAGCGGTGGGACGGCAACGGCTTCCCTGACGGGGTGGCCGGCGACCAGATCCCGGACGCCGCCCGGGTCCTCGCCGTCGCCCACGCCGTCGACGAGATCGTCGTCGCACGCCGCACCACAGCGGTGGCGACCATCGCCGACGAGTTGGACGCGCGTGCCGGCGGCGAACTCGATCCGGACATCGTCGACACCGCCGTGCAGCACCTGGGCGGGCTGCTCGCCGCCCGCGGCTGAGCCCCGCCCGGGCAGCCTGGTCGGGTGAGGGGGACCCAGCGTCACACCGGACCCGGATCACGCCAGGAACGTGATCGTTCCCTCCCCGTAGGAGTCGACGCCGACACGCCAGTCCTCGCGGCGCGCCGGCCTCCTCGCCCGGTCCGCGACATCCTCGGGGACCTCGCCCGGGACGGGAGTGACCTCGCGCAGCGCCACGTGGGGGGTCGTCGGACTGTTGAGCAGCTTCGCCGAGATGTTGACGATCTCGTGGAAGAAGTCGAACAGCTCCTCGTCGAGGATCCCGTCGCCGGCGACCTGGTCGAGGGCGTCCTGGGGTGGCATCGCAGCCAGGGCGCCGGCGAGGCCCACGGAGAGGTCGGCGTCGGCGACGGCGATCGCGGCCAGGTCGCCTTCGTCGAAGCGGTAGCCGGCGAGGTAGGCGCAGCGGTCACCGTCCAGTTGTTGCGCGGGCCCCGCCCGCACGGTGACCGACCTTCCGGTGAGGTCGCGCAGAACGTCGCGGAACGACGCGCGCAGCGGCAGCGGACAGCGGTTCAGCACGTCCGGCTCACACCGCGCCGTCGAGGGCGCCGCCCAGCGACTCCGGGGTGAACGGCTTGCTCACCAGGAACGCGGCACCGCTGGCCCGGGCGCGCTCGTGCATCTCGGGCGTCGACTCGGAGGTGACGAAGCCGAAGGTCGGCCGGCCACCTTCGCCTCCGAGGGCCTGGAGTAGCTCGATCCCGGACATCTCCGGCATGTTCCAGTCGGAGATCACCAGGTCGGGCGCCTCCTGTTCGCACGTCTCCAGCGCCTGGCGCCCGTCCGCCGCCTCGAGGATCTCGGCGCCCGAGAAGCGCTCCAGGCTGGCGAGCGAGCGCTTCACGATGGCCCGCATGGCCTTGCTGTCGTCGACGACGAGGATCTTCATGATGGTCCTCCCTCGGATGGGGTGTCAGGCCCGGTCACGGGTCAGCAACGTCACGACGAGCGTGTCGCCGGCGGCGTCGAACGCGCGGCGTTGCACGACGCGGCTGCCGCGGACGGTGACTTCGTAGTCCCGTCCCACGGTGACGCTGGGAAGCGACAGCTCGTTGTGGCCGTCGAGCGCCGACTTGACGTTGCCGCCGGTCATGTTGGCGAGCTCGCCGATGCAGTCGGAGAGGTCCTCGTCGCTGACCTCGGTGACGTCGACGGCGAACATCGTCGCGGTCGCGCGGCGGGCGAGCCTGTCGCTGCACTGCACGGTCACCGCGCCCTCGGCGTCGCCGGTGAGCTGGACGACACCGGTCACCACGCGCTCGCCGCGCGCGTGGTCGGCACCGTCATCGGCCGGCTCGACCCCGATGCCGAACATCGCGGTCCAGATCTCGTTGGTGATCGTGGAGAGGTCGGGGACGGTCGTCTGCACTGGTGCTCCCTTCACGCGGTTCGCCGTTGGTAGGTGGTCGCCCTGCCGAACTCCACGCGCCGGAACCGCTCGTCGCTGTACAGCGTGCTCTCGGCGGTCCCGAGCATCAGGTGCCCGTCGGGGCGCAGCACGTCGTGCACGCGGGAGAGCACCCGGCGCTTCGTCATGGCATCGAAGTAGATGAGGACGTTGCGCATGCACAGCACGTCGACCGGCGGCAACCCGGGCCAGGGCTCGACGAGGTTGAGCGCACGGAACTCCACGAGCTGCCGCACCTCGTCACGCACCTCCCACTGGCCGGAGACCTGCCGGAAGTAGCGCACGAGGTAGGGGGCCGGCAGCCCGCGGTTGACCTCCAGCTGGCTGTAGCGGCCCGCGGCCGCCCGGCCGAGCATCTCGGCCGACAGGTCGGACGCCACGATCCGTACGTTCCACTCCGCGACGACACGAGGGAACCGATCGGCCATCAGCATCGCGATGGAGTAGGGCTCCTGGCCGCTCGAGCACGCCGCGGACCACAACGTCAGGGTCCGCTGGGCCCGCCGCCGTTCGATCAGCTCGGGCAGGACGTGGGTGGCCAGGGCCTCCCACTGGGCGGCGTCCCGGAAGAACGAGGTCTCGTTCGTGGTCATCGCGTCGACGACGACGTCACGCAGGGGGGAGGCCGGCTGTCGCCGCAGGTGCTCGACGAGCCCGTCGACGCCGCCGAGGCCGGCGTCGCGCGCGACCGGAGCCAGGCGCGACTGGACCAGGTAGTCCTTCGAAGCGTCGATGACGATCGCGGAGCGCTCGTGCACCAGCCGGCGGACGAACTCGGATGTCGACGGATCCGGGGAGCCCATCATGCCACCCCCGTCCGCGCACCCGAACGTCCGCTGCGGGCGACCCGGTTCGCGATCTCCTCGGCGAGCCCCCCGAGGGGCACCACCGCGTCGGCGAGGCCGTCCCCGACGACGGCGGAGGGCATGCCCCACACCACCGAGGTGGCCTCGTCCTGGGCGAGGACCTGCCCACCCGCCGCGCGCACGCGCCCGCACCCGCGGCGACCGTCGGCGCCCATGCCCGTCATCACCACCGCGAGGACGTCGCCGTCATACACCTCGACGGCGGAACGGAACAGCACGTCAGCAGCGGGCCGGCAGGAGTTCTCCGGAGGGCCCTGGCCCAGGACGAGCTCCGTCGTCCCGCCGGTGCGCCGCAGACCGAGGTGGTGGTCACCGCGTGCCAGCACCACGGCGTCGGTCACCGGCTCGCCGTGGGAGGCCTCCCGCACCGGCAGGGCCGACAGCCCGTCGAGTCGCTCGGCGAGGAGGCGGGTGAACATCGGCGGCATGTGCTGGACGATCAGCACCGGGACCCCGAGATCCGCCGGCAGCGCAGGCACCAGCTCGGCGAGCGCATTGGGGCCACCCGTCGACACGCCCACCACCACGGCCGCGACCCGTCCGGAGGCCGGCGCCGCCCGCGGCGTGGGCGCCCCCACGGCCCGCGCCGGGACGGAGGACCCCCTGGACGTCGGCGTCGGCGGTGCCGACGACGGCGCCGGACCGCCGGTCAGGGCGTGGATCTTCGGAACGAGCTGCGTGCGGATCTGCTCCAGCGACTCGGCGACGCTGCCCACGTTCGCCGGCTTGGTCACGTAGTCGCGGGCGCCGCGCAGCAGCGCCTCCATCGTCACCCCGGCGCCGCGTTCGGTGAGCGTCGAGAACATCACGACCGGGACGGACGGGTGTGTCGTGGCGAGTCGGCGCAGGGTCTCGAGGCCGTCCATCTCGGGCATCTCGACATCGAGCGTGATGAGGTCGGGGGCCAGGCGCGGGATCTTCTCCAGGGCGATCCGCCCGTTCGGTGCGGTGCCGGCGACCTCGATGCCCTCGGCGTCCTCCAGGACGCGGGTGACCAGGCGACGCACCACGACGGAGTCGTCGACGACCAGCACCCGCACCGGGGAACGGGACGGCACCGTCACACCACCCCCAACAGCGCGAGCTTGTCGCGGATCACCGCGGCGGTGAACGGCTTCATCGCGTACTCGTCGGCCCCGGCCTCGAGCGCCGAGACCATGTGATCGGCGTCGGCCTCCGTGGTCACCATCACGATCCGCATCACGTCGTTCGCCGTGTCGGACCGGACCCGGCTGACGAACTCGAGCCCGTCCATGACCGGCATGTTCCAGTCGACCAGCGCGACATCGGCCGGGCCGTTGGCCGAGAGCTCCTCGAGAGCCTGACGGCCGTCGCCGGCCTCGGCGATCCCGTCGAACGACAGCCCGTGGAGCAGCCGGCGCAGCACGGCACGGGTCGCGCGCGAGTCGTCCACGATCAGTGCCCGCACACCCGCCTCCTGTCCCCGTCGCATCCCGTGGCCACGCCCGTCGCCCACCCCGTCGGCCGTACGGACCCGGGCTGTAGCGACCTCGAGCCGCGACGACGACCGCTCGCAACACTCACGTGACGAGCTCGACGGTGCGGGCGGTGTCCAGCACGAGGAGCAGCCGGCCCTCGAGCTTGTACGCCCCGACGATCAGCTCACGACCGACGCCCTCGAGCGTCTGCGGGGCGCGCTCGAACGCCTCCTCGTCGACCTCGACGACGTCGCCGATCTCGTCGACCAGCAGGCTCAGCTCACCCTGGGCGGCACGGACGATGACCATCATCGGCTCCGCCCCATCGGGCCGCGGGTCAAGCTCCAGCCGTCGACGCAGGTCCAGCGCCGTGACGATCTGGCCGCGCAGATTGATCAGCCCCTCGACCACCCCCGGCGCGCGGGGCACGGGAGTCATCTGCTGGGCACGGATCACCTCCTGGACCTCATCCACGCCGACACCGAAGGTCAGGTGGTCGAGCCGGAAGGTGCAGAACTGGGTGGCGGTGCTCACGCGGCGACCTCCGGGTGGGACGGCGGGGGCAGTCCGGCGGTGGCGACGACCGTGTCGACGTCGACGACATCGGTGACATGGCCGTCGATCACCGCGGAGCCCAGCAGGCCGGGCCGGCACGCGGTGCCGTCGAGGGACAGGTGGTCGTCGACGACGTCGAGGATCTCGGAGACCACCAGCCCCACCTGCCGGTCGCCGTGGCGGTGCACGACGACCTCGACCGTGTCGTTCGCGGTCGACGTCGTCGCGACGCCGAGCGCCTCCGACAGCCGCACCAGGGGCAGGATGTCGCCCCGGTACTGCACGACCTCGTGACTGCCGGCCCACTCGATCGCCGACGGCTCGAACTCCTCGAGCCGGGCGACCTCGGACAGGGCGACCGCGGCCCGCCGATCCTCACCGACGGCGACCAGCAGCAGCGACCGGCGTGCGTCGCCGCCGACGCTCGGCTCGTCGTCGTGGGAGCGCGCGCTGCGCTCCCGCGACTCGCTGACCACCTGCGCGCGCTCGGCGACGCCGAGGACGTCGAGGATCAGCGCGACCCGACCGTCCCCCATGATCGTCGCCCCCGCGAACAGCGTCGCCTCGCGAAGATGGGATCCGAGCGGCTTGACCACGATCTCCTGCGTGTCGTGGATCTCGTCGACGACGAGCCCGAACCGCTCCCCGTCCGCGTGCAGCACCACGATGTTGAGCACGTCCCGCTCACACACCCCCTCGACGCGTCCGAGCTCCCGGCCGAGGTGGACGATCGGGAGCAGCTGGCCGCGCAGACGATGCACGGGGGCGCCGTGGACCAGCTCGATTCCCTCGCGGGCGGCATCCCCTTCGAGGCGCACCAACTCGACCAGGCTCAGCTGCGGGATCGCGTAGCGCTCCGCGTCGACGCCGACCACCAGCGCCGGCACGATCGCGAGCGTCAGCGGGATCTTGATCTTGAACGTCGTGCCGGCACCGAGCTCGCTGCTGACATCGACCGTGCCGCCGATGCGCTCGATGTTGGTGCGGACCACGTCCATCCCGACACCGCGGCCGGAGACGTTGGTGACCTGGCTCGCGGTGGAGAATCCCGGGGCGAAGACGAGGTTGGCGACCTCGCGCTCGCCCATGCGCGCCACCTCGTCGGCGCCCGCGATGCCCTTGGCAACGGCCTTCTCACGGATCGTGGAGAGGTCGATGCCGCCACCGTCGTCGGAGATCTCGATGTTGACCTGGCCACCCTCGTGGAACGCCCGGAGCGTGAGTCGTCCGACATCGGGCTTCCCGGCGGCACGGCGCTCGGCGCGAGGTTCGATGCCGTGGTCGACGGCGTTGCGCACCAGGTGCGTCAGCGGATCCTTGATCGCCTCGATGAGGCTCTTGTCGAGCTCGGTGTCCCGGCCCTCCATCGCCAGGTCGACCTGTTTGTCGCACGTGACGGCGAGGTCCCGCACGACCCGGGGCAGCTTGTTCCACACGTGCCCGATGGGCTGCATCCGGGTCTTCATGACCCCTTCCTGCAACTCCGTGGTGATGAGGTTGAGGCGCTGTGAGGCGCCGGCGAACTCGCCGTCCGGATCCTCGGCCACGAGCTGGACAATCTGGTTGCGGGCCAGCACGAGCTCTCCGACGAGGTTCATCAGGTCATCGAGCAGGCCGACGTCCACGCGCACCGTCGTCTCGGCGAGCCCGCCGGGTGACGGTGCGCCAGCCGGGGCGTCGGCACCAGACGCCGCGTCCTCGGAGTCGCTCGTGTCCGACGGAGCCCCTGCCTGCGCTGGGGCGGCGGTCGCTTCGCCCGGGTCGCCACCGGACACCCCGGCAGCGGACGGTGCCCCGGCTGGCTCCCCTGTGGTGTCGAGCCGCTCGAGCTCGGCGACGAGAGCGGCGCAATCGTCGTCCGACTCCTCGCCCGTCGCCTCGATCGCCTCCAGCAACCGACGAACCGTGTCGCCGGTGGTGAGCAGCGCGCTGGCGATCTCCTCGGTGACCGCAAGTTCCCCGGTGCGCAGGCGGTCCAGCAGCGTCTCGGCGACGTGGGTGACGGACTCCAGCGTGGAGAACCCGAAGAACCCGCAGGTCCCCTTGATCGTGTGGATGGTCCGGAAGATGCTGTCGAGGATCTCGAGGTCACCCGGGACGCGCTCGAGGGCGATCAGCTCCTCGTCGTAGCGGTCCAGGTTCTCGTAGCTCTCCACGAGGAACTCGCCGACGACCTCGTCGAGCTCGCTCATCACGGACCTCCCGTCATCACCGGCGGCGAGTGCCTGCGCCACTCCCCGCTCCCGTCGGCATTCCCGTCGGCGCGTACGGCCGGGCCTCAAGCGGCACGGCCACTGGGTACCGGCACGCGACCCGCGCACGCGCGGGGCCGCCGGCGAGCCCGACCGGAGACCGAGCGCGCCGCGGCGTGCCGTGAGGCGGACCTCACCCCACCGGGACCCGCTCCTCGCCACGCTCGTCGTCGTGCGACCAGCCGTCGACGGGGTCGTAGGGTCGCTCACCGGCCGATCCCGCCTCGGGGATCGTGGTCGGCGACGTCGCCGTCGTCCGTCGCGGAGCGGCGACGTCGACACCCCCAGCCGCACCGGACGACGCCCGGAGGGCGATCGGAGCGGCGGTGTGCTGGCCGCCGAAGACCAGGGTGTCGAGCGAAGCCGCCATCCTCGACAGCTCGCCGGCGGAGTCCTGGGTCCGGCTGGCCCCCTCCGTGGTGTCCTGCGCCGCAGTGGCGACGCTGGTGATGTTCGAGGCGATCTCGCTGGCCCCCTGGGCCGCCTCGTTCACGTTGCGGCCGATCTCGTTGGTCGCCGAGCTCTGCTCCTCGACGGCGCTGGCGATGGTGCTCTGCATGTCGGCGATCTTCTCGATGATCCCGCTGACCTCCTCGATCGCGGTCACCGACTGGCTCGTTCCCGCCTGGATCGCGGCGATGCGCCGTCCCACCTCGTCGGTTGCCTCCGACGTCGCCTTCGCCAGGTCCTTGACCTCGTTGGCGACCACGGCGAAGCCCTTCCCGGCCTCGCCGGCGCGTGCCGCCTCGATCGTGGCGTTGAGTGCCAGCAGGTTGGTCTGCTCGGCGATGGTCGTGATCAGGTCGATGACCTTGCCGACCTCTGAGCTCGACTCACTGAGCTCGTTGATCGTTTGGTTGGTGGTGCGGGTCGCCTCCACCGCGTCCGAGGCGATGCTGCGGCCCTCGGCGGCGTTCTTCGCGATCTCGCTGATCGAGCTGGTCATCTCGTCGATCGCGGTGGCGACGGCCTGCACGTTCTGGCTGACCTGCTCCCCGGCCGCGGCGACCACGCCGGCCTGCGTCGCCGTCTCCTCGGCGTTCGAGCCGACCTGTGTGGCGACCGCGCCCATGTCCTGGCTCTGGCGGTTCAGGGAGCGGGCGTTGTCGGCCAACGGTCGGACGATCCGGCGGCGGACGAACACGATCACCGTCGCGGCGATGCCGGCCAGCAGCAGCACGAACACCGCGCTGAGGAGCGTGCCGGTCGTTGCTGTCCGGCCGGCAGCCGCGCGGATCTCCTCGCCCCGCTCGATCATGCGCTCGGCCTGGGACTGCTCCACCTCGTGCAGCTGGTCGATCTTGGCGGTGGCCGCCTCGAACCAGTCCGCCGCCTCGACACCGAAGCCGCCCTCCATCGCGCCGGCGAACGCCGTGCTCAGGTAGTCATCCACGCGGTCGAAGGACTGCGACGACGCGCGCTGGCGGTACTCGCTGAGCACCTCGTCGGACGCCACCGCCTCGAAGTCGGCCAGCGCGGCCTGCTCAGCGCCGGCGAGGCCGCCGGCGGCCTCGATGAGTGCCGGCGTGAAGGCGTCGGCGGTGAACACGTTGTTCATCTGCGCCCGCAGCTGCCCGGCGGCCTCCTTGCCCTCGATCAGGGCGAGGTAGGCCACGCCCTCACGCAGCAGCTCCGCGTGGTCGACCTCGGAGAAGCCCACGTCCAAGGCCGTCGTCAGCTCGGCGATGGCTCCGGTGTAGTACCCGGCGACCTCGGCGGGAGCCACCGACAGCTGGTCGATCCGGCCGCGGAGCTGGTCCAGGTTGCCGAGGGTGGACAGGCCGGTCTCGACGCCCTGGACGAGCCCAGCGTCGAGGTCCCCGCGGCGCTCCTCCAACTCGGCGGCGAGGTCCTGGACGGCCGCGTCGGTCGACGCACGCTCGACGCGCATCGCGTCAGCGAACTCCACACCGTCCGAGGCGACATAGCCGACCGACATCCCACGCTCGATCTGCAGCTCGTGGACGAGCTGCCCGGTCACCACCGCGACCTCGACGATCTGCACCGCGTCGGCGGCGGCGTTGGCGTCGGACCGCGCCTGCGAGACCGACTGGCTGGCGAACCACCCCAACGCGGTGAACGCCAGCACCGTCATCGCGGTCAACGCGGAGGTGAGCTTCTTCTGCATCGAGTATCTGTCGAGCATCGGGGTCCTCCCGGTCTCCACCGTGGGCTTCGGTCGACGTCGGACGTCGGCGCCGTTCGGGCCGTCGTGCGACGGCCCGGCACCGGCGGTCACCGGTGCGGCCCCCCGCGCTGCGGTGCGCAAGGCCCTCGGGCTCCCCGACCTGTCGACCCGGTCCACGACGACTCAAGACCTCACCGCACAACCCGCACCCGTCCCTGCGACGATCAGCGGTGACCTTTACGCGCTCTTCACGCGGCCGATGGAAGTACGCGGACACCACGCACGCCTTCGTGCACCAGGTCCGGTCCACGGTGGGCCGGGCAGTGGGTCGACCCGAGCAGACCGCGGAAAGGGAGCGCTACATGGCACTCAGAGGGTTCGTGACGAATCGACGACTGCGTGCGGCGCTGGACGCGCTGCCGACCAACTGCCTGCTGGCCAACCACCGGCTCGAGCTGGTCTACATGAACAAGCGCTCCGAGCAGACGCTGTCGACGCTCGAGCCGGTGATCCGCGAGGAGTTCGGCCTGGGCTTCTCCGAGCTCGTCGGCGGGTCCATCCACCGCTTCCACCGCGACCCCGCCCGGGTGGAGCGCATCCTGGCCGACCCGGCCAGCTTCCCCCACCGGGCGGTGCTCCCGTTCGGCGACGTCAAGCTGCAGGCCGAGTTCGACGTGGTACTGGGACGCGGTGACCGCATCGTGGGCTACGTCGTGGCCTGGAGCGACGCCACACGCACCATCGACCTGCTCGGCCACGTCGGCGGGGTCACCACCACCCTCGAGGGACTCAGCGCTGAACTCGCCGATACCTCCACCGAGGCATCGAGCCAGGCCGAGCGCATCGCGAGCGGAGCCGAGCAGATGAGCACCACCGTCGCCGAGATCTCCTCGAGCGCTGCGGAGGCCGCGGACGCCGGACAGCTCGCCTACTCCGCCGCCGGCGACGCGATCGACGTCGTGGGCTCGCTGGAGACGAGCAGCCGGGCGATCGACGACATCGTCGACCTGATCACCGAGATCACCGACAAGACCCGCCTGCTCGCGCTGAACGCCACGATCGAGGCCGCTCGTGCCGGGGAGGCCGGCCGCGGCTTCTCCGTCGTTGCCGACGGGGTGAAGGATCTCGCGGACCGGACACGCGACGCCACCGAGCAGATCGCCGAGCGGATCGTCTCGATGCGGGGGGACGTCGCCTCCTCCGGCGACGCCATCCGCCGAGTCCACGAGCAGCTCGAACAGATACACGAGTTCCAGAGCACGATCGCCGCCGCGATCGAGGAGCAGACCGCGACCAGCTCCGAGATGGCCGACGGGATCAGCAGGGTCGCCGACGGCAACCGCCGGACCGTCGGTGCCTCAGGGACCCTCAGCGAGCTGGTCAACCGGACGGGGGGTCAGATCGCCGCGCTGCGCCGCGACCTCGGCTACTGACCGATGATCAGTAGCCGGGCCCCGCGTCGTCGTCGCCGTCATCTGCGTCGGCGTCCTCTCCGTCGGCGGCGGCCGCGTCGGTGATCGGGGAGCCGTCGGGGGCGAGGACCCACCACACGTCGTTCACCCCCTGACCGGTGGTGTCGCCGGGGGCGTC
>SLDB01000135.1 GCA_007125475.1 Nitriliruptoraceae bacterium
CTCCTCCTCGAGGTACACGACCGGGTCGCGACCGTGACCCTGAACCGTCCGGACCGCCTCAACGCGTTCAATCGTGAGTTGCGGTCCCGGATCGCGGAGGTCTTCGACGCCCTGCACCTGGACGACGACGTCTGGGCCGTGGTCCTCACCGGTTCCGGTGACAAGGCGTTCTGCGCCGGGGTCGACCTCAAGGAAGCCAAGGACACCCCCAACTCCGAGATCATGCCGCACCGCGGGGAGGGCCGGAACGTCTTCGAGGCCGTCCTGGAGTGCGGCAAGCCGGTGATCGCGGCGGTGAACGGCTGGGCGATGGGGGGCGGGTGCGAGCTGGCGTTGGCAAGCGACATCCGCCTGGCCGCCGCACACGCCCGGTTCGGCCTCCCGGAGGCCAAGCGCGGGATGGGTGCCAACTTCGGCACCCAGTTGCTTCCGCGTCTGGTCGGTACTGGGGTGGCCTACGAGCTGCTGTACACCGGTGACGACATCGACGCGGACCGGGCCCTGCAGATCGGGCTCGTCAACCACGTCTACCCCGCGGACGAGCTCGCCGACGAAGCGCACGCGCTGGCGTCGCGGATCGCCGGCAACGCCCCGCTCACCGTCCGTCGGTTCAAGGCCGCGATCGGCAAGGGGTTGACGATGCCCGTCGCCGCGGCGCTGCGCCTGGACGTCGGACCGAACCCGTACCTCAGCGAGGACCGGGTCGAAGGGGCGACGGCGTTCGTGGAGAAGCGCGCACCGAACTGGAAGGCACGTTGATCCACCCGACGCCCCCGGCGTCACCGAGGTGCCCGGCGGGTGCCGTAACGACGAGGTGGCGCGCCGGCCTCGGCCGCACAAGCCTCACCAAAGGAGACGATCATGGCGTTCACGGCAGTGACGCTGTCGCCAGAGCTCGAAGAGCTGCGGCAACAGGTCCGGGACTTCCTCGCCGAGGAACTGCCCAAGAGCGACAAGAAGCCCGGCCTCGGGATGATGGCCGGGCACAGCCCCGAGTTCAGCCGGAAGCTCGCCGAGCGCGGTTGGGTCGGGATGGCGATCCCCGAGGAGTACGGCGGGGGCGGCGCGACCGTGCTCGAGCGCTTCGTCGTCGTCGAGGAGTTGCTGGCCGCCGGCGCACCGCTCACCGCGCACTGGATCAGTGAGCGTCAGACCGCACCCAGCCTGCTGAAGTTCGGGACCGAGGAGCAGCGTCAGCACTTCCTCCCCAAGATCGCCGCCGGTGAGGTGTACTTCTCCCTGGGGATGAGTGAGCCGGACAGTGGATCCGACCTCGCCTCGGTGCGTACCCGTGCGACGAAGGTCGACGGTGGTTACCTCGTCAACGGGACCAAGATCTGGACGAGTGGGGCGCACGTCAACGACTACTTCGCGGTGCTGTGCCGGACCAGTGAGGGCGAGACCCGGCACGAGGGCC
Organism: Nitriliruptoraceae bacterium; assembly: GCA_007125475.1. Lineage (GTDB taxonomy): Bacteria > Actinomycetota > Nitriliruptoria > Nitriliruptorales > Nitriliruptoraceae > SLDB01. The sequence goes on from SLDB01000135.1 coordinate 1,418, forward strand.
TGAGCCAGCTCATCATCGACCTGCGCTCCGAAGGTGTGCAGGTCAGCCCGATCAAGCTCCTGGACGGCAACGCCGACTTCAACGAGGTCGTCCTCGAGGACGTGTTCGTCCCCGACGAGATGCTCCTGGGTGACGAGGGCACCGGCTGGCAGCAGGTCACCGCCGAGCTCGCCCACGAGCGTTCCTCGCCCGACCGGTACCTCTCGACGTTCACGGTGTTCAAGGCCTACCTCGACGAGCACCCCGAGTGGCGGGAGTCCGAGCGGGCCGTCGACGCGGTCGGGAAGATGGTCTCGCAGTACCACGCGTTGCGGCAGATGTCGGTGTCGATCGCCGCGAGCCTGCAGGCCGGTGACGCCCCGGCGGTCGAGGCATCGATGCTCAAGGACATGGGCACGCTGTTCGAGCAGGAGACCGTGGAGGTCCTGCGCAGCCTCGTGGACCTCGAGCCGCGCCGCGACGCCGACTCCGAGTTCGAGCGCCTCCTCGGTGAGGCGATCCTCACCGCGCCGGGCTTCACGCTGCGCGGTGGGACGAACGAGATCCTGAACATGATCATCGCCCGGGAGCTGACGAAATGACCAACGAACGCGAGATGCTCAGTGACTCCGTCGGTCGGCTCCTCGCCGAGCAGGCCGACCCGGAGACGGTCCGTGGCGCCGAGGGCGTCGGTTTCCTCCCCGAGCTGTGGGAGATGGTCGCCGGCAGCGGTCTGCACACGATCGCGATCGCCGAGGAGCACGGCGGCGGTGGCGGCTCCATCGGCGACGCCCACGCGGTGCTGTGGCAGGTGGGGCGGAACGCCTCACCCATCCCGGTCTCCGAGACCGGCCTGCTGGGTGGGTGGGCGCTCACCGAGGCCGGGCTGGCGCTGCCGGACGGCATCGTCACCGTGGTCGCGGACAACGCCGCCGGTGGGGTACGTGCCGAGCGTGACGGGTCGGGCGTGAAGCTGTCGGGGACTGCCCAGCGCGTGGCGTGGGCGTCGCAGTCGGAACGTGTCGTCGTCCTCGTCGACGTCGACGGCGAGACCCTCGTCGTCGCCGCCCCCACCACCGAACTGACGTGCGGCGGTGAGGTCACCCTCGCCGGTGAGCCGCGCGAGACGGTCGGGTTCGACGGTGTCGCCGTCGACGCCGATCACGTCGCGACCGCCCCGGCGACGGTGTCGCACGACGACCTGCTGCTGCGCGGCGCGCTGACGCGGGTGACGATGATGGGTGGTGCCATGGAGCGCGCCGCCGAGCTCGGTGAGCGTTACACCGGTGAACGGCATCAGTTCGGCCGGCCGATCTCGAAGTTCCAGGCGGTGCAACAACACCTGGTGGCCGTCCGCGAGGAGGCGAACCGGACCCAGATGGTCGGGAACGCCGCGCTGCTCGCGATCGAAGAGGGACGCTCGGCGACGTTCGAGATCGCCGCGGCGAAGGTCGTCGCCGGGGAGTCCACCCGGGTGCTGGCACGTCGTGCACACCAGCTGCACGGGGCGATCGGCGTGACGTTCGAGTACGACCTGCAGCTGTTCACGCGCCGGCTGAACGCCTGGCGTGACGAGTACGGCACCACCCGCTACTGGGCGACGCGTGTCTCCGACATCGTCGCCGACGTCGGTTCGTCGCAGGTCTGGCCGTTGATCACCAGGTCCATCGCCAGCTGAACGACCGACGCGTCATCGACTGGAGTACGTTTTACCGGCGGTGGCCGGC
>SLDB01000227.1 GCA_007125475.1 Nitriliruptoraceae bacterium
AACCTGCCCCGGTCGTCGCTCGGTCAGCGCACCGCGACGCTCGGTGCGCTGACTCCCGCGAACCGGAATCTTCATGCCGAAAACGACCAAGAGTTCCGCCTCGTCCTCCCTCCTCGTCCCGGCCCTGGTCCTGGTCGCCGCCATCGCCCTGGGTGGGGTCTTGCTGCTCGGCGGCGGCGCCGAGGGAGAGGATGCGTCTTCCGCATCGACGGACCAGGCCGAGGTACCGGAAGACACCTCTCGCTCCGAGCTTCTTGAGATGCTCGAGCGACGCCAGGAGGGCGACCCGCTCGCACTCGGTGACGTGGACGCCCCGGTGCTGATGATCGAGTGGGCCGACTTCCAGTGCCCCTTCTGCGGATCCTTCGCGCGCGACACCAAGCCGGAGCTGATGGAGCGCTACGTCGAAGAGGGGACCCTGCGCATCGAGTGGCGCGACTTCCCGGTGCTCGGCCCGGAGTCGCACACGGCGGCCCTCGCCGGCCGTGCCGCCGCCGAGCAGGACGTCTTCTGGGACCTGCACGACGAGATCTTCGCCGAGGAGCGCGAGCGCAACGCCGGCGAGCTGGCCGAGGACGCCCTGCTCGCGATGGCGGACGACCTCGGTCTCGACGTCGACCGGTTCGCCGACCACCTCGGTGATCCGGCCCACGAGGAGGCCATCGAGCTGGACCTGCAGATCGCCCAGCAGCTGCGCATTACCGGCACACCGGCATTTCTCGTCAACGGGCAGCTGATGATCGGGGGTCAACCGACGGAGATGTTCGCCCGGGCCATCGAGCAGGCGGCCGAGGAGGCCGACGCATGATCGAGATCGGCTTCCTCGCGGCCTTCCTTGGCGGGGTGCTGACCCTGATCAGCCCGTGCGGCGCTCTGCTGCTCCCGTCCTTCTTCGCCTACGCCTTCTCGACTCCGGGAGCGCTGCTGGCCCGCACCGCCGTCTTCTACGCGGGACTCGCCGTATCGCTGGTGCCCCTCGGGATGGGGGCGTCCTTCGCGAGCTCGTTGTTCTTCGGTCACCGCGAGATGCTGATCCTCGTCGCGGGGTGGCTGGTGATCGCGCTGGGGGTGGCACAGATCCTCGGTGGTGGCTTCGCGCTGCGCGCGGCGCAGCGGGCGCAGGGCCGATTCGCGGGCCGCACGGGCAACGGGGCGGTGTTCGGGCTCGGGGCGGTGTACGGCCTGGCGGGGTTCTGCTCGGGACCGATCCTGGGTGCCGTGCTCACCGTCGCCGCCAGCGATGGTCGGCCGCTGCACGGCGGTGCGCTGCTGGCCGTCTACGCCTTCGGCATGGCGGGGCCCCTGTTCCTCCTCGCTCTCGGCTGGGACCGATTGGACCTCGGCAGCCGCGGCTGGTTGAAAGGGCGACCGTTCACCGTCGGTGGCCTACGGCTCCACAGCACCTCGGCCCTTTCAGGACTGCTGTTCATCGGCGTTGGCGCGCTCTTCCTGACCACCGGCGGCACCGCCTCCGGGGTCCCGGGCCTGCCCAGTTCGCTCGATGTGGAACTGACGGTGCAGACGTGGTTGCTGCGACTCGACGCGATCCTGCCGGACGCGGCGGTGCTTGGGGTGCTCGTCGCCATCAGCCTTGCCCTTCTCGCGGTTCGGATGCGGCGCCGACGAAGGAACGCGGTGGAGCGCAGCCAGGAGCACGACGAACCGATCGAGCAGCCCCGGTGACCCAGCGCACCGATGATCGCGGTGCACGTGGCGTTCTCAGACCGGTGGCGCGTACCTCGCGGCGAACTCGCGCAACTCGTCGCGTGATGGAAGATCAAGCTTGCCGCGCATGTTGTGCAAGTGGTTGCGGACCGTGCTGGGGCTGATGAAAAGCGTTCGCGCAATGCGGGCGTCGGAGTAGTCCCGGGCGAGCAGCAGCAGAATCTCCTGCTCACGCGGGGACAGTCCGTGATGGGGCACCGCGAGCACCGCCGCCACCCGGTTGATCAGCGCCTCTCGCTCGGTCGGGGCGGAATCGATGAGATCGCGGACGGCCGCCAACACCTCGGCGTGCGTCGCTTGCCGCGGGTCGATGCGTGCATACGCCAGTGTCTGCGTGACGGTCTGCCGCAGATCCTCGGCGAGTTGCTCGCGGGCGTCGAGAGCGGCACGCCAGCGGGTCTGGTGGCCGCGGAGTTCATGAGCGACCACGGCGAGCAGGAGCGCGACCGTGCACCAGAGCACGATCAGCTCGATCCGAACTCCGCCCGCATCCGGCTCGGCCCCTTGCAGCCCCACCCGCACCCCCAGGCCGATGAGGAAGATCGCCAGCCCGAGCACCGCGCCGGGCCGGCCCAACCGGAGGGAGAGCACGAACACCAAGAAGGCGGCGAGCGCCACCGGCATCGCCCGGGGATCAGCGATGAACAGTCCGTAGGTCACCACCGCCGCGCCGACGTCGACGGCCACCATGCCCCCGGGCCAGGGCGCGGGCGTCGGTGTAGTCGCGGAGCCCGTCGAGACGCCGGTGTGCGACGAGGTTGGCGGCGAGCAGGACCGTGACGACGCCCAGGGCCACCAGCAGGCTCGCCGGGGAGAACAGCACCGTCATCGTGAGAACGACGAGGCCCATCAGGTACCGCACACGGATGAGCAGCCGTTCCGCCCGCCGGGCGCTGACCACATCGAGCCTGTGGTCGCCACCACCCACTGGGCGGTCCGTATCCGCTTGCGGATCCACCTGCCACCTCGTTGGGCTCGGGGCTGATTGACCGGTCCAAGCTACACAGTGCCGGTCCTGGCTTCGGTGGCGTGTCCAGCGGAATCCAACGCCCGATGTCGGCCGGTCCATGGACTATGGACGGGTCGGCCCCATCCTCGTGACGGCTCCGGCCATGGCTCCGTCAGTGATCCACGGCTCTCCCATGACCCGCGTGAAGTTCGTCCGCAGCCTCGCTGTGGTGGGCGTCCTCGCCCTCGTCGCCACCGCCTGCGTCGACGGCGGCGACGACGAGGCGGCCAGCCTCGCCCGGGACTCAGGACTGTTCCCCGGCCAGACCATCGAACTGCGCCGAGCAGTACGTGGCCAGGACCAACACCGTGCAGTCGGTCGGCGCGCCGCTGCCCGAGGACGACGAGACCTGGAGCGGCCACGGCTGGGTCTTCGTCGCCAACGAGGTCGGCCGCGGCGTGACGGTGCTCGACCTGCGCACCCTGGAGCCCGTGAAGTTCATCTACAGCCCCGACTCGGCGGTGCCCCACCACCCGTACCTCAGTCCCGACCAGCCGTGGGTGCTCGCCAACGCCCGGTTCGGCAACGAGGTCATGGTCATCGACACCCAAGCAGCTCCTTGCCGGCGTGGACGCAGCCGACCTCCTCGTAGGGGTCGCCGGCGGCCAGCCCGGCCTCGAGGCGGCCCAGGCCCTTGTCGTGGAGCCGGTTGTGGGCGCACAGCAGTAGGCGGCGGATGCCGTAGAGCGGGTCGCGCTTGCGGCCGCGGTGGCCGGTGGTCTCCTGCTGCACGCGCCGGCGGGCGTCGTCGATCGCGGCGTTCGCGAGTTTGGACATGGAAGTGGTCAAGGGCGAGGGTGGCGTTGGGCAGGCCGACCTTGGGGTCGACCAGCGCGGCCCGGTCGGGGGCGGCGGGGTCGAGCGCGGCGACCTTCACCTTGGTTGCTCAGCACTCCCAAGTCTCGCGGGGCCATACGCACTTTCAGAGGACCTAACGCAGCCTCACGGCACTCCCCAGCCCCCCGCCTTCATCGAGAAGGGCCGGTTGTCGGCACCGACGAGGGAAAAGTACGTACAATGCGACGGCAACGCGAATCTTTCATCGATCCACTTCAGCGTGCGTCGTCACTCTCGCCAGGATCTAGACGAAAGCTCCCCGATCGGCTGCCAGAGCGCATCCGTATTCCCCGGAGGGACCCATGCCCGAGTTCGTCGCCGCCGTCACCTGCATCGATGGCCGGTTCCACCGCCAGCTGACCGACTGGGCCGAGGAAGCGCTGCAGGCGCGCTACGTCGACCTGGTGACCGGTCCCGGTGTGTCGGCGCCCGTCGCCGCTGGCGACCCGAACGTCCTCGACCAGATCACGACCAGACTGACCCCATCCCTCGAGGTGCACCACGCCTCCACGGTGCTGGTCGCCGCCCACGAGGGCTGCGCGGGAGACCCCGCCGACCCGGCGGAGCAGCGGGCGGTCCTGCCCGCCGCTGCCGCCCGACTGCAGACACGGTTGGGCGACCAGGCGGCGGTCACGGCCGTTTACCTCCACGCCGACGGGCGGGTCGAGCCGGTCCCGGGGCGGTAGCCGCCGGACGCGGCGCCGCTGGCAGGTACGGGCCGGCGAGGCGGGCGGGCTGACCGCAAGTGAGTGCACTCGAGGCTCAGTACTTGGGTGTCTTCTTCGGACGGAGACTTCGGACCCGCGCGGCCGGTGGAAGAATCCGTCGGTGCAGCGCGTTCGTCTGCATCCGGAGATATCCGGACATTCTGGTCGTGGTGCCCCCTGCCACGAAGACGATGAGGGTGAGCCGTGGACGCGCTGACGCCCGACATGATCCTGGTGCTGGTGGTGCTCGCCGGCACGATCGCCCTGTTCGTCACCGAGGTCGTCCGCATCGACGTGGCCGCCATCCTGGTGATGGTGGTGGTCGGGCTCACGGGACTGGTGCCGGCAGCCGACATCTTCGGCGGCTTCTCCTCGAACGCGGTGATCTCCATCATCGCGGTGATGATCCTCGGTGCCGGCCTCGACCGCGTGGGCGTCATGCGCGACGTCGCCGCGTTCCTGCTGCGGGTCGGCGGCGAGACCGAGCGTCGGGTCCTGGTGTCGATCTCGACCACCGTGGGCGCGATGAGCGCGTTCATACAGAACATCGGGGCGGCAGCGCTCTTCCTTCCCGTGGTCGAGCGGGTCGGGGAGCGCACCGGCATGGCCGTTTCACGACTGCTGATGCCCATGGGGTTCGCGGCGATCCTCGGCGGCACCCTCACCCTGGTGGCCTCGGGGCCGTTGATCCTGCTCAACGACCTGCTCGCCTCCTCCGCCGACAACATCGGGGAGGAGATCGAGCCCTTCGGCCTGTTCGCGCCCACCCCCATCGGCGTCGCCCTCCTGGTGGCCGGCATCGCCCTGTTCGCGGTGGCCGGCCGCTGGCTGCTGCCCAACGTCGCCGCCGACCGCGAGCACGCCGCCGCCCTGCCCGACGTGGCGGCCACCTACGGCCTCGACCGTGCCATGCGGCCGGTATGGGTGCCCGAGGACAGCCCGATCACCCGCCGCGACGTAGAGCGGCTCGAGGCCGAGACGCCGGGCGTGCTGATCGCGGCCGTGAGCGGACCGGACGGCGTACAGGTCGCTCCGCCGCGCGAGGAGCGCCTGCATGGGGCCAGCGTGGTGGGGATCGTCGGCGACGAGGACCGCGTGGCGGCGTTCCTCGACGAGCACGGGCTGCAGGAGGCGAGCGAGGATCCCTTCGCGAACCTGCGCGACGACGACCGCGCGGGCATGGCCGAGGTCGTCGTGCGCCCCAACAGCCCCGCGGTGGGGCAGCGTGTGCGCGACCTGCGGCTGCGCAAGCGGTTCGGCGTGACCCTGCTGGCCGTGCACCACCGCGGCGAGGTGCGCACCGCCGATCTCCGCGAGCAGCGGCTGGCCGCCGGCGACGTGCTGGTCGTGTTCGCGCCCTGGGAACGGCTAGCCGCCGTGGCCGACGACCAGTCCTTCGTCGTGCTCACCGACCATCCCCCGGAGCCGCCCCGCACCTCCAAGCGGTGGTGGGCCCTGGGCGCCTTCGTCCTCGCACTGACCCTGGTGATCTTCACCGACCTGCAGCTCTCGCTCGCGCTGATGACGGGGGCGGTCGCCCTGCTGATCTCGCAGGTCCTCACTCCCGACGAGGCCTATCGCGCGGTGTCGTGGAAGACGGTGTTCCTGCTGGCGGCGCTGATCCCCCTGGGGCAGGCGGTCGAGGACACCGGCACCGCCGCCTGGATCGCCGAGGGCGTCATCGGCGCCACAGGGGACCTGCCAACCTGGGGAATCCAGCTCACTATCGCGGTCCTGGCCACGGTCTTCACCCTCGTCGTCTCCAATGTGGGGGCCACCGTCCTGCTGGTGCCGCTGGCCGCCAACGTGGCCGTGGGCGTGGGCGCGGACCCGGGCCAGTTCGGGCTGATCGTCGCGATCGCGGCCTCGAACGCCTTCCTCCTTCCGACCCACCAGGTCAACGCCCTGCTGATGGGACCCGGTGGCTACCGCGTGGCCGACTACCTGCGTGCGGGTCTGGCGATGAGCGCGCTCTTCCTCGTCGTGCTCGTCCCCGCCGTCAACATCTTCACCTGAGCACCACACCGGGCACCCGACATCTGGACTCCCGGACATGCCCCGACACGAAGGAGGACGCTGATGGACGCCAAGTCATGGGACGAGCGCTACCGCGAGACCGACCTGATGTGGTCGGCCGGGCCCAACGTGTTCGTCGAGCGGGAGGTGGGCTCCCTGCCCCCAGGCCGCGCCCTCGACCTGGCCGCGGGGGAGGGGCGCAACGCGATCTGGCTGGCAGGGCGCGGATGGGAGGTGGAGGCCGTCGAGTTTTCCCCGGTCGCCATCGAGAAGGGCCGGGCCCTCGCCGGGCGCGCCAACGCCGCGGTGACCTGGACGTCGGCCGACCTCACCGCCGAGCCCGATCTCGCCTCCGCTGACCTGGTGCTGCACGTCTACCTCCACCTGCCGCAACCCGCCGCCGAGCGCGTGCTCCGGCACGCGGCCTCGCTCGTGGCGCCGGGCGGGACGCTGCTCGTGGTCGCCCACGCCCGGCGGAACCTCACCGAGGGCTACGGAGGACCACCCGACCCCGCCCTGTTGCCGGACCCCGACGAGGTGGCGGCGACGGTCGCGGCCGCCGGTCTCGAGGTCGAGCACGCGGGCGAGGTCATCCGCACCGTCGAGACCGAGGATGGTCCACGGGACGCGATCGACGTGCTCGTCCGCGCCCGCCGCTGAGACGCGGGCGTCTCCGTTCTGCGTGCGATGAGCGCATGGGGGAATTGTCTGGACAATTGGCAGCGTTCTCCCCGGCAGCGTTCCCGACACGTGATCGGCGCAACCGTCCCCGACGGGCCCGAACACCCCCCTGAACCCCCCTGAACCGACCCCTGGAGGCACTTCCGTGTCAGCAGCAGTCTGCGTTGGACCGAGCGAACTCAAGACCAGGATGGGCGAGGCCGTCGTCGTCGACGTCCGCACGCCGGGCGAGTTCGAGTCCGTCCACATCCCGCGTGCCCGCAACATCGCCCTGGATCAGATCGAGCAGCATGCCCACGAGCTGCGTCAGGCCGCCGACTCCGGCAATGAGGTCGTGCTGGTCTGCCAGTCCGGGGGCCGCGCGCACCAGGCCCAGGAGAAGCTCGAGTCCGCAGGGCTCGAGGTGCTTCCGATCCTCGAGGGCGGCATGGCCGCGTGGCAGCAGGCCGACGGAGAGATCGTCCAGGACGTCATCCGCTGGGATCTCGAGCGCCAGGTCCGCCTGGTAGCCGGGGCGATCGTGCTCCTGTCCATCCTCGCCAGCCTCGTCTGGCCCCCGGCCCGCTTCGTCGCCGGCTTCGTCGGTGCCGGACTCGTGTTCGCCGCCGTCAGCAACAGCTGCATGATGGGCATGGCCCTCACCAAGTTGCCGTACAACCAGTCGAAGAAGCAGTCCGCGCCCGAGGCTCCCGCCAACGCCTAGCGGCATGGCCCGTTCGACGCTGCGGGGTGAGGTTCTGCCTCGCTCCGCGGCGTCGGCATGAGAACGGAGGTCCGCAAGATGCCGGTCTGGCTCGCACGTCGCCTTCCCCTGCTCGCGCTGCTCCGCGGTGGCTACCCCCGCCAGCTGCTGCGCGGCGACGTCGTCGCGGGACTGACCACGGCGGTGATGCTCATCCCCCAGGCGATGGCCTACGCCTCGCTCGCCGGGATGCCCCCGATCACGGGGCTGTACGCCTCCGTCGTGCCGATCGCGGTCTACGCCCTGCTCGGCACCTCCGGGGTGCTGGCCTTCGGGCCCGTCGCCATCGTCGCGTTGCTGACCGCGTCCGCCGTCGGGCCGCTGGCCGGCGGCGACCCCACCACCTACGTGGTGCTCGCCGGGGCGCTGGCGCTGATGGTCGGCGCCATCCAGCTGCTGCTGGGCGTGCTGCGGCTCGGCGTGGTCGTCGACCTGCTGTCCCACTCCGTGATCAGTGGCTTCACGTCGGCCGCGGCGCTGGTGATCGCGGCGAGCCAACTCCGGGCGCTGACGGGCATCGAGGCGGAGGGCGGCGAAACGCTGGTCGCCGAGCTGACCGGCATCCTCGGCTCGGTGGGGCAACTCCACCCGCTGACCCTCACCGTCGGTCTCGGTAGCGTCCTCGGACTCGTGCTGCTCAAGCGCTTCATGCCCAGGTTCCCTGCGCCGCTGGCAGTCGTCGGTGCGGTCACCCTGCTGGCCTACCTCGTCGGTCTCGACAACGCGGACGTCGAGTTGCTCGGCCAGGTGCCCTCGGGTCTGCCGGGACCGTCGCTTCCCGCGGTGGGAGTGGCGGAGCTGCAGTCGCTGCTGGTGCCCGCCGTCACGATCGCGTTGCTGTCCTACATGGAGGGCATCAGCGTCGCCAAGGCCATCGCGGCCAAGACCCGCGACCGCGTCGACTCCTCCCAGGAGCTGATCGCCTCCGGCGCCGCCAACCTCGCCTCGGGCCTGTTCCAGGCCTTCCCCGTGGCCGGTGGCTTCTCGCGCACGGCGGTCAACTTCCAGGCGGGTGCCCGCACCCCGCTGGCCAGTCTCATCACGGCGGGCACGGTGGCCCTGTCCGCCCTGCTGCTGACGCCGCTGTTCACGTACATGCCGCGGGCCGTCCTCGCCGCCATTGTCATCGTGGCGGTGGCTGGGCTCGTCGACATCGCCGGGGCCAGGCGGGCCTGGCGGCGGGACCGCTGGGACTTCGCGATGCTGGTCGTCACCTTCGCCGCAACCGTCGGCCTCGGGGTCGAGATCGGCATCGCGGTCGGCGTGGGCGCGAGCCTGCTGCTACTGATCGCGCGCATCGCCCGCCCCCACATCGCTGAGCTGGGCTACGCGCCCTCCATCGGTGAGCACCGCAACGTCAAGCGCTACGACACCCTGACCGACCCGCGCGCGCTGGTGGTCCGGGTCGACGCGGCCCTGCTGTTTGCCGCCGCGCCGACGATCATGCGCCACCTCGAGCACCTCGCGGAGCAGCGCGACGAGCGCCTCGAGGTGATGGTGCTCGACGCATCGGCGATCTCCGACATCGACGGAGACGGGGTCCACGTGCTCGAGGAGCTCGAGCGCGGCCTCGCGGCCCGCGACGTCACGCTGCACCTGGCCACGGTCCACGGCCCGGTCCGCGACGCCCTCGACCGCGCCGGGCTCTGGGAGCGCCTGCTCCGCGAGGGCCGCATCCACGAGTCACTTCACCGAGCCCTGGTCGCGCTGGGGCTGCCGCTGGACCGGCCCGAGGTCGTCTCGGTCGGCGACGAGGGGACGCGCGCTCTCCGCGACCCTGCCGGACAGACCACGCGTCCACCGCTCGTCTCCTACCGCACCACACGCGAATGAAATGTCCGGACTAACTCTCGCCGTTCTGACGAGAGACCATCAAGAAGCCGCCCCGACAGGAGGCCAGCCCCATTATGGAGATCATCACCATCGAGACGCCGGCACTCGGCGACCGCAGCTACGTCGTCACCGACGGCGAGTCCGCCGCGGTGATCGACCCGCAGCGCGACATCGACCGCGTGTACGAGGTCACCGAGCCCCGTGGGCTCAAGATCACCCACGTGTTCGAGACCCACAACCACAACGACTACGTGACCGGCGGACTCGAACTCGCACGCCAGACGGGCGCCGCCTACCTCCTGAACGCCGACGAGGAGATGTTCTTCGACTTCCAGGGCGTACGGGACGGCGAGGAGGTCAAGGTCGGCGAGATCACCATCCGGGCCCTGCACACCCCGGGCCACACCCCGACCCACCTCTCCTACGTCGCCTCCGACGGCCAGCGTCAGGCAGTCTTCACCGGCGGCAGCATGCTCTACGGCTCCGTCGGCCGGACCGACCTCGTCGCCCGGTCGATGGCCGACGAGCTCACCCGCAAGCAGCACGCCTCGGCCAAGCGCCTCGCCGACGAGCTCAGTGACGACACCACGATCCTGCCGACCCACGGCTTCGGCAGCTTCTGCTCCTCCGCAGCCGCCGACGAGCAGACCGCCGACGTGGATCCGAAGTACGGTGTGGAGACCTCGACCATCGGGCAGCAGCGTGAGGCCAACCTCGCCCTGACGATCACCGACGAGGACGCGTTCGTCGAGACGCTGCTCTCCGGCCTGGACGCCTACCCCCGCTACTACGCCCACATGGCCGCCCGCAACAAGGTCGGTCCGGAGGGCATCGACCTGAGCCCGGCGATCGAGGCGGATCCCGCCGAGCTCGCCAAGCGCATCCATGTCGGCGAATGGGTCGTGGACCTGCGGTCCCGCACCGCGTACGCCGCCGACCACGTGCTCGGCACCGTCAACGTCGAGGTCGGCAACTCCTTCGTCACCTACCTCGCCTGGATGCTGCCCTGGGGCGTGCCCGTCACCCTCGTCGGCGACACGGCCGAGGAGGTCGCCGAGGCGCAGCGCCAGCTCGTCCGTGTCGGCGTTGACCGTCCCGCCGCGCAGGCCGCCGGCGGCGTCGGATCCTTCGGGGAGGGCCTCGACCACGGTTCCTACCGCGTGGTCGACATGCGGGATCTCCTCAAGGCCATCAACGCCGACGAGGAGCTGCACGTCCTCGACGTGCGCCGCAACGACGAGCGCACGGACGGCGGTATCGCCGGCTCCCTCCACATCCCGATCCACGAGCTGCCCCGCCGGGTGAACGAGGTGCCCACCGACAAGCCGGTCTGGGTCCACTGCGCGTCCGGCTACCGCGCCTCCGTCGCGGCGTCGCTGCTGCACCGGGCGGGCCGCACCCCGGTACTCGTCGACGACTTCTCCAGCCAACTCACCGAACTCGATTTCGAGCTCGAGTACGACGCCGCCTGAGACGCACACAGCCTGGCGGCGACTCCCCCTTGTCACCTCCACCCGATGCCCCGGCTCCGGCCGGGGCATCGGTGCGCCGGCTCACCCGCTCGGGCGGGCCCCGAAGCTCACCGGCTCGATGGTCCTGGCCCGGTCCCAGGACGACGTGAACGCGAAGCGCTGTCCCCGCACCAGCGCGATGCGGCACTCGACGGGCTCGCCGTCCACGTAGCCGTTGCGCGGGATGCGGAACAGAGCCTCGTCCTCGGCCAGGTCGAGGATCTCTCGGGCGTCGGCGTCGGGAAGCGAGGGCTCGATGATCTCCGTCGCCGAAGTCAGGCGCACCCCAGGCGGGGGTAGCAGCTCGCGTCTGTCCTTCGGGCCGGTCGCGCTCTGCGGCCATGGATTTCGTCACGAGACGCCCGTGGAGGCCCCTGCTCCAGTCATGGGCCGCACCGGCACGACGCCAGGTCGCCTGAAGGCCGGCTTGCACAGCAACCGCGATCGAGCGGGGAGCGACCTTGACAGGCGAGGTCGGCAGCTGTGACCCAACAACAGGGTGCGAGGTGTTCACCTTCTGGGCATGACCCCGTCCGGTAGCGCCCAAGGAGATCCCCCCGTCCGAGCAGGTCACTTCGCTGGCCATCACCGCCCGAGG
>SLDB01000040.1 GCA_007125475.1 Nitriliruptoraceae bacterium
ACCGACAAGCGGTGAGCCCCGCCGCGGGCGGAGACGGTCGATCAGCCGCCGTGCCGGGCCACGCAGCGGGGCGGTGACGTAGGCGGCGTAGAACCGCTCCTCGGCGTGCTCGTCGCCGATGAGGACGAACTCGTCGGTGGCCTCGAGGTGGTCGTCGTCGGTGAGCCGGCGCAGGTGCCGGTCGTCGCCGACGACGCCGATCACGCTGGCGCCGGTGTCGGCCGCGATCGTGGTGTCGCCCAGCCGGCGCCCGGCGAGTCGCTGAGGGGTGCGGGTGCGGAACACCAGCAGCCCGTCGGCCAGCAGCAGGGTGGAGTCCTCCCGCAACGCGTTCCAGGCGTCGATCGCCCCGATCGAGGCGTAGGAGAACACCACGTCGGCCCCGGCCCGGTGCATCGTCGAGACGTTGCGTTCCAACTCGACCCGGCCCAGGATCTGCACGTCCTCGCGGAGTCGGCGGCACAGCAGCGTGAGGTAGATGTTGGTGTCGTCGTCGTGGGTGGTGATCACCACCGCCGGGGCGTCGTCGATCCCGGCGCGCCGCAGCACGTCGAGGTGCGAGGCGTCCCCGACGACGTGTTCGTCGAACCGCTCCACCCGGGTGCGGTCACGGTCGACGATCACGCACGGCGTGCCGGCACTGCGCAGCGCACGGAACGTCGCCCGGCCCACCCGGCCGCCCCCCAGGACGAGGACCGGCGGGCGTTCGTCGTGTGCGTGCCCGTCGCCGTCGCCCTGGCCGTCCTCGCTCGGCGCGTACGCGTCGTTGTACGCCGCGAGTTCCTTCGCACTGCCGCACAGCAGCAGGATCGACGACTCGGCGATCCGCAGCTCGTCGGTGGCGGTGTGCAGTCTCCCGCGGTCCCACAGCCCCACCACCGAGATCCCGAATCGCTCACGGAGTCGCAGCTCGGCGATGGACCGGTCGACGAGCTCGGTGCCGGCCGCCGAGGCCTCGGCGATCTCGAGGTCCTCGATCGTCGCGATCGTGGTGCTCACGGCCGTCGGGGCGAGGACCCGCCGGGCGAACGAGGTCCCCAGCAACTCGGGGAGTTGGATGACGTGGTCGGCGCCGGCGAGCGTGAGCACCCGCGCGCCGTCGGGGGACGAGGCGGTCGTCACCACCGCGGTGTCGGTGACCTCCCGGGCGGTGAACACGATGTTGGTGTTCGCCTCGTCGCTCCGGGCGGCCAGCAGCAGGGCGGCGTCGTCGGCGCGGGCCGCCCGGTACGTCCCCGGCTCGTCGAGCGGCCCGACCAGGACGTGGTAGCCGCGGTCGTGCAGCACCGCCGCCTCCTCGGGGTCCTCGACGATCAGCACCCACGGGACCCCGGCGGTGGTGGCGCGGTGGATCACCTCCTCCTCCAGCGACCCGCGGCCGGTGAGGACGATGTGGCCGCGGACGTCGTCGACGAGGGTGCGCGGGGCCCGGGCGTTGCGCAGCGCGGTGCTCAGCGGCACGTACACCACCTGGATGAACGTGAACGGCAGCACCACCAGGATCAGCACCGCACCGCTGAGCAGGACCAGGACCGAGAACATCCGTCCGGCGTCGGTGTGGAACACGATGTCACCGAACCCCAGCGTCGACATCGTCACCAACGTCCAGTACACCGCGCTCCACCACGAGTAGTCACGGCCCTCCAGGCTCATCAGCACCTGGAACGCCACCGCGAACACCAGCACGACGGCGACGAGCGCCGCCGCGAACCACCCCATCACCTGCCAGCCGCGGCGGGCACGCGGTGCGGCGAGCATCGACAGCGTCGCGGCGGCGAGCTTCACCTCTCCCCCTCGGTGGTCGGGTCAGCGGGCACGGACACGGCGGGCCCACACCCCGGTGGCGACGGCGACGAGGACCAGGACGACGGCGGTGATCAGCTGCGGCACGTGCAGCGGGGCCTCGATCTCCACGCCGTCGGCGAGGACCTCCAGCCGGGTGGCACGCAGCGTGATCCCCCCGCCGTCGTGCCGGTCGGCGCGGTGGACCTGCCCGGCCAGCAGGACGACGTCGCCACGCACCCCGGGGCGCCCGACGACCTCGATCGCCTCGGCGAGGTCGCCGTCGAGCCACACCGACATCCCGGTGTTGAACCCGGCGTGCTCGCGGTGGCCGATCACCGGTCCCACCTCGAGGGCGTAGGCGTCGTCGTTGACCTGGGCCCAGGCACCGCCGCGTCGGGGCAGGACCTCGCCGACGACCTCGCCGGCGTACAGGACGTGGGCGCCGTCGTAGGCGACGGGGCAGTTCACCACCTGTGTGGAGGAGATCCGCCCCCCGATGGGGAGGCGCTCCCGGATGGATTCGGCGGTGGAGCCGTCGCCCTGACGGGTGCAGGTCGGGGCGTCGTCGAGGGCCAGCGGTGGGACGCCCTCGACCCGGTGGTCGGCGTCGAGCTGCGGGTGGATGGCCTCCAGCGCCCACACCCCGGCGAGGATCACGGCGATCCCGACCACGGGGAGGACCAGCAGCCACCGGGTGTGACCGCGGCGGGGTGGCTCGCGACGCGGAGCCTGACGACGGGTCCTCATGCGCGTGCCCTCCCCCGTGCCAGCGACAGCAGGTACCCGACGAGCGCGAAGATCGCGACGAACTCGAGGCGTCCCAGCCACATCTGCACGATGTACACCGCCATCAGCCCCCGGGGCATCTCCGGGGAGACCACCCCGATCGAGATCCCGATGTTGGAGCCGACCGAGACGGACTCGAACAATGTCTGGGTGATGTCGTGCTCGCCGTAGACCAGGCCGACCACCGCCCCGACGAGGTAGCTGACGATGAACAGCAGCAGCACCGTCGTCGCCGCCCGTGAGACGTCGTCACGCAGGATCCGGCGCTTGCCGGCGTGGTAGGTGGTCACCACCAGGGCGGACTCGGGGAGGAGGATCCGGCGGATGTCGTGCACCAGCGTCTTGAACGCCACCCCGACCCGGATCCCCTTGATCCCGCCGGCGGTCGAGGACGCCATCCCCCCGATCGCCATCGCCCCGACGATCGCGGCGGGGGCGAGCACCCCCCAGTCGGTGAGGTAGGTCTCGCCGGGGTTGACCTGATGGCCGGTGCTGGAGACGGCCGAGACCAGGGTGAAGAACCCCTTGCGGA
>SLDB01000193.1 GCA_007125475.1 Nitriliruptoraceae bacterium
ACCGCAGCGCCGCCACCGACCCGGACGCCAGGGCGTCACGTACCGGAGCGAGGCCGTCAACGGCCAACTCCTCGAGCACCGACGCCGCGACGTCCGGGGGTCGCAGCCCGCACAGCGCCGCGACCGGCGTGATCGCCGTGAGCAGCTCCGGCTTGCCGTACGGATCCCGGAACACCCGCTGCGGAGCCTGCCGGGGGATACCGGCCGCCTCCTCGACGCGGAACCCCTCACGTGCCGCGGCGGCGGCCGGGTGCAGCTGCAACGACAGCGGCGCCGCGATCGCCAGGATCTTCACCAGGAACGGAAGCCGCCGCCCGAACCGGGCGGCCACCGCCGAACCCAACCAGTGGGCAGGGTCGTCCTGCACCAACGTGTCGGCGGCGACACGTTGACCATCATCGAACTCCACCGTCGACGGGGAGTCGGGGTGGGTGCCGAACCACAACTCGGCCTCCGGCTCGACCGTCGGCGCCGACCGGCCCTGCATGCGGGCGATCACCTCGCGCGAACCCCACGGGTAGGAGCGGATCGCCCCCCGCATCCGCACGACTGCGGCCGGCACATCACCCTCCCGTCCCGTCCGGCGCCGGGCCGGCGTCGGTCGGCGGGCGACCCTAACGCCCCACCACGATCGCCCACGAACCCTCGGCCGGGGTGGCCCGGGCGGGCGGCGTCGGGCACGCTGCCCCCATGGACACCATCCCGTCAGCACGTGAACTGCGCACCGCCGCCCGCGCCTGCGTCGCCCTGGCCTACCTGGTCGGGTTCGTCGGCGCCGGGGCCGGAGCGTTCCTGCTGCACGACGGGGCGATCGCCTCGGCGGTGGTGGTCTGGGCCTCGACGTTCGGTCTCGGCGCCGCGCTCACGGGGATCGCACTGGTGCTGCGCGCGATGGTCGGGGTGCTGGCCCGGATCGCCCAGCTGTGGGGGGCCCAACGCCCCGACCCCGAGACCCCCGAGACGCGGACGGTGTGGCCGGGGGCCTGAACGGGTGCGTGATCGTCGCCACGTCAGGAGTCGGCCACCACCGGTGATCCCTCCGGCGGCCGGCGCGTGACCCAGACGGCACCGGCGACGATCACACCGATGAGCCCGATCACGCCCAACACCCCGGTGGGGGTGACGATCACGCCCGGCGTCTGCACCACGCGGACGAGCGCCGGCGCCTCGGACAACAGGTTCGGGACCGCGTACGCCAGGACGACCGCGCCGGCGGCCTCCGGCCGCAGCCGGGGCGCGATCCACAGCACCAGGGCGACGACGAGGAGCGGGAACGCGACCGCTCCGAGTTCGAGGACCCCGTCCGGGGCGTACGACGGCTCGACGAATCGCCGGGGTGCACCGGGGGGTGCGAACGCGGTGGTGTCGAACGCCACGGGGAGCCAGGCGAGGACGGCGACGGTGACGTACGCACCGAACGGCCCCGGGGCACCTCGTCGCCACTGGCCCCGCGGGCGGGCCAGGAACGCCGCGGTGCCGGCGAGGACGGCGGCGAGTGGTCCGGCGACGACGCGGGCCGCCTCCGGCCACGTCGAGGCGTCCGACCACCCACCAGTGGCGAACGTCGCCGTCCCTACGATCGCCGACGCGGTCGAGACCGCGGCGACGGTGACGACGACGGCGACGCCACGGCGGTGGTCCCGCAGGAACAGCAGGGCGCTGCCGACCACCCAGGTCAGGCTCCAGCCGACCGCCGAGAGCCACCTCGGCGCCGCCGGAGCGTGTTCGGGGCCGTCCGGAATCCCCGTGGTACCCAGTCGCAGTTCGGCGTGGGCGAACAACGCCAGCTGGGTCAGGCCGATCACCGCGGCGAGCACCGCGGCGACGATCCGCAGCCACCGCCCCGATCGCATCGTCAACAGCCGGGCAGGCGCTCGGCGAGGTACCCGGCGAGCCGGTCGATCGCGACGCGGTCCTGGGTCATCGAGTCGCGGTCCCGGACGGTCACCTCGCGGTCCTCGAGGGTGTCGAAGTCGACGGTCACGCAGTACGGCGTGCCGATCTCGTCCTGACGCCGGTACCGACGCCCGATCGACTGGGTCTCGTCGTACTCGCACATCCACCGCGTCTTGAGGAGGTCGAAGACCTCCTTGGCGGTGGGGGTGAGGGTCTCCTTCTTCGACAAGGGGAGCACGGCGACCTTGTACGGCGCCAGGCGCGGGTCGAGGCGGAGCACCGTGCGCTGCTGCAGCACACCCTCGGCGTCGGGGGCCTCCTCGACGCGGTAGGCGTCGTAGAGGAACGCCAGCGTCGCCCGGGTCGCCCCCGCCGCCGGCTCGATGACGTAGGGGTGATACCGGTGGTCGTTGGGCTGGTCGTAGTAGGTCAGGTCCTGGCCGGATGCCCGCTCGTGCGCCTTGAGGTCGAAATCGGTGCGGTTCGCGAGCCCCTCGAGCTCGGACCATCCCATCGACGGGTCCGGGAAGTAGTACTCGATGTCGACGGTGCGCTTGGCGTAGTGCGACATCTCGTCGGCCTCGTGCTCACGGATCCGCAGGTTCTCGGCCCGCAGCCCGAGCTGCGTGTACCACCCCATCCGCTCGTCGATCCAGTACTGGTGCCACGCCTCGTCGGTGCCCGGCTCGACGAAGAACTCCATCTCCATCTGCTCGAACTCGCGGGTGCGGAACACGAAGTTCCCGGGGGTGATCTCGTTCCGGAACGACTTGCCGGTCTGGGCGATCCCGAACGGGACCTTCATCCGTGCGGTGCGCTGGATCGTGGTGAAGTCGACGAACATCCCCTGCGCCGTCTCCGGGCGCATCCACACCGCGTTGCCCTCGTCCTGGACCGGGCCGGCGAACGTCTTGAACATCAGGTTGAAGTTCTTGGGGTCGGTGAGCCTGCCACCACACGACGGACACGTCAGGCCCTCGAGCGAGGTGACGCCGTGATCCTCCATGAGGTGGTCGGCCCGCTGACGCTTGTGGCACTCGACGCACTCGACGAGCGGGTCGGAGAAGTTCTCGAGGTGACCGGAGGCCTCCCACACCTTCGGGTGCATCAGGATCGCCGAGTCCAGCCCGACGACGTCGTCGCGGAGCTGCACCATCGAGCGCCACCACTGCCGCTTGACGTTCTCCTTGAGCTCCACCCCGAG
>SLDB01000122.1 GCA_007125475.1 Nitriliruptoraceae bacterium
ATGCCGCCGCCGACGCCCTCGGCCCCGCGCTCCGTGGCGGCGCCGACGAGGTCGAGCTCGCCGTCGACGCGGTCCGCCCCGCTCGGGGTGTCGCGGCGTTGCGCGACGTACTGGTCTTGCATCAGTCGCAGCGCACCGTCGAGCTTCACCGCGACGACGAGGTGATCCGTTCCTGGCCGGTCGCGGTGGGGACCGGCGGCAGCCCCACCCCGACCGGGGTGTACGTCGTCGGGGCGAAACGGGCCGAGCCGACGTGGGTGAACCCGGCACCCGACCGCTGGGGTGCGGACATGCCGGCGCGGATCGGGCCGGGCCCCGACAACCCCCTGGGTCTGCGGGCGCTGAACTGGAACCGTGACGGCGGTGGCGACACGCTGATCCGCTTCCACGGCACGCCGAACGAGGACTCGATCGGCGAAGCCGCCTCGAACGGGTGCGTGCGGATGTTCAACGACGACGTCGTCGAGCTCTTCGACCTCGTGGCGAGCGGGACGATGATCATCTCCCGCGCGTGAGCCGTCCGGATCCCGATGGCACGACGCCGCCTGCCCCGGCGGCCGGTGAGGTGCGGTTCCCGGACGGGGTGGTCGTCCGGGGTGCCCGCCTCGCCGACCGCGGTGGGAACGCCGGCTGGCGGGAGTACGGCCTGTACCTGGATGCCCGGTGGGCACCGAGGTGGCCGGCCGAGGTCGTCGACTGGCCGGACCTGGGGGTCCCGCTCGCCGCCGACGATGCGGCCCGGGCGATCCGGACCGCGCACGCCGCCGCCCGCTCCGGGCGCCGGGTCGAGGTTGGGTGCGTCGGCGGCGTCGGCCGCACCGGGACCGTGCTGGCGTGCCTGGCGGTGCTCTCCGGGGTCCCGGCCGACGACGCGGTGGCGTGGGTGCGTGACCACTATGACCCGCGGGCCGTGGAAGGGTTCCGCCAGGAGGCGTGGGTGCGCTGGTTCGCCGACGCCGCGGTCCGGGCCGGGTGGATCACTCCGGCGTGATGCGGGTCCGACGGACCGTTGGACGCACCCGCAACCCGGGTCACCGGGGCTGTCGCGGGGCGAGCCCTTCCCTCCGCAGCCGGTGGGTCGTACGGTGGGGTACGACGCGGCCGGAAGGTGTGCCATGCCCCGCTACCTCGTGATCGCGAACCAGACCCTCGGCGGCCGGGTACTCCACGAGCGTCTCCGGGAGCTGACGGCCGAGGGGTCGTGTGAGATCCACGTCCTGGTGCCGTCGAGTCCGGACCCGACCGAGTCGTTCCACGACGACTTCGCCGACCGGGCGTTGGCCCGGCGCCGCCTCGACGAGGCGTTGGAGCGCTTCAGCGACCTGGATGCGCAGGTCACCGGGGAGGTGGGCGACCACCGACCCGCCGACGCGGTCGGTGACGTCCTCCGGCGCGGGGAACGCTTCGACCGGGTGATCCTCTCGACGCTGCCGGCCGGGGTGTCGCGGTGGCTCCGCCTCGATGCGGTCAGTCAGGTCGAACGGGCCGTCGACGTCCCGGTCGAGCACCTGGTCCCGTCCGCCGAGGAGGTTGCCGGCGGCAGCTGACCGCCGCCTGAGTCGGGCCTACGGGTCGACGGTCCCGGCCGGCTCGCCGCGTGAGCGGCGTCCGTCACGGGGCTGCAGGTCGTTCAACCGCACGATGAGGATGACGACAGCCATCCACCCCACCGGCGAGTGGCCGAAGTGCTCCAGCGGTGACGGCCACCACACGAGGCTGGTCAGCAGCGCGGCGACGGCCAGCCCCAGCGCGATCACGGCGGCCGAACGGCTCTGGACCCCGACCCACAGACCGCCGGCGGCGAGCCCGAGGCCCACACCCTCGATGATGACCCCGACCCCGACTCCGCCGTCGGCGCGGCTGACGTCGAGGAGCCACCCGTACAGGACCAGGGCGACCACGGCCGCCCCCACGACCGCGGCGATCGCCAGCAACCACCGTCGCACGCCGTGCCTCCCGTCGCCGGACCCGGCGTCGGCGACGTCGACGGTGCCGGCGCCACCGACCTGGCCGCAACCGTAGTCGCGACGTCGCGCCGGTGTCCCCGCTGCCCTCGCGGGGCTCGGCTGCGATACTCGACGGTGCGCGTGCACGGCTGGTCCGCGGGTCGGGCCGTTCGACGGGAGGCGGTCGATGCCGGGCGACGATCAGGACGCCGACGAGCTCATGCGGGCCCGCGCCGCCTACCATCAGGGCCGGTGGGACGAGGCGTACGCGGCGTTCCGTGAGGTGGGGCGCCGGTCGTCGCCGCGCGACCACACCAACGGCGACCACGCCACCGCTGACCGCGCCGCCTCCGACCGCCCGATCTCCGACCGCGCCGTCTCCGACCGCCCGATCTCCGACCGCGCCGTCTCCGACCTCGCCGTCGGCCTCGCCACCCCTGACCTCGCCGCCCTCGCCGACGCGGCGTGGTGGCTGGGGCGCAACGACGAGTCGTTGGCGTTGTGTGAGGTGGTCCACGAACGCCTCGTCGCCGCCGGTGACCTTACGCGGGCGGCCGAGGCGGCGATCGAGACCGGGTTCCTGTGGCTGCTCCGTGGTGAGGAGGCCGTCGGCTCCGGGTGGGTGAGCCGGGCCACCCGGATCCTCGCCGAGACCCCGGAGTGCCCCGCCCACGGCTACCTCCTCTACCTCGAGGCCGAGGACGCCCACAGCCGGGGTGACGTCGAGGAGGCCGTGGCGGCTGCCCGACGGATCCACGCGATCGGGGTGCGGCACGGCGACCGTGACCTGCAGGCGATCGGGCTCGTCCTCGAAGGGGTGGTGCGGGTCCGTGACGGCGAGGTCGCCGCGGGCCTGGCCGTCGTCGACGAGGCGATGCTGCCGGTGCGGGCCGGCGCGGTGTCGCCGAACTGGACGGGGAACCTCTACTGCCAGCTGATGTCGCTGTTCATCGAGCTCGCCGACTACCCGCGGGCACGGGCATGGACGCAGGCGACCGAACGTTGGTGCGACGGGTTCAGCCATGCCGCGATGTTCCTGGGGATCTGCCGGGTGCACCGTGCCCAGCTCCTCCACCTCGCCGGTGAGTGGCAGGCCGCCGAGGAGCGCGCCCGACAGGCCTGTCGCG
>SLDB01000039.1 GCA_007125475.1 Nitriliruptoraceae bacterium
CCCGCGGCGATGATCGGTACCCCCGGCGGGGTGAACGGGGTGAGCGCGAGGGCGAGTGCGACCCCGACGAGGGCCGCGACACGTCCGGATCGGCGCCGCAGCCAGGGAGCAAGCAGCGCGAGGAACCCCGCGGGGAACGCGGCGTCGAGCCCGAACACCGCCGGATCACCGATCAATTGCCCGCCGTAGGCACCGATCGCGGTCGCCGAGATCCAGGCGACCACCACGCTCCAGCCGACGATCCGGAACCGGCGGGCGACGTCGCCACCGGCAGCCAGTGCGAGCCCCACCGACTCGTCGACGACGAGGTAGCTGTCGACGGCGCGCCGCCGGAACCCCGCTGGCGGCAGGTACCGGGCGATGGCGAGCCCGAAGGCGAGGTAGCGCACGTTCAGCAGCAGGCCGCCCAACGCGCCGGTGAACGGGTTCCCCCCAGCGACGAGGACCCCGACGAAGGCGAACTGGGAACCACCGGCGAGGACGAGGGCGCTCGACGCGGTCGCCGTGAGCGGCGAGAGGCCCGCCGCGACGGCGAGGACCCCGTACGACAACCCGTAGGCCCCGACGGCGAGCGCGACCGGCACACCGTGCACGAGCACGGTGTGAGGGGCGTCGTCCGCGGACGTCCGGTACAAGGAACGCATCGTCCGGCAAGCTGTATCATCATGAGGGGGATGCGTCCAATTTGCCGGACGAACTGTCCGTTGTAGCGAACGATCGTGGTGGCGACCGACGCGCTTCCGGAAGGACCCCGGCAGATGTCTCATCCTCGGTGCCGCCACGCTCCGGCATCACCGGGCATCACGCATCACCCGGCAT
Organism: Nitriliruptoraceae bacterium; assembly: GCA_007125475.1. Taxonomy (GTDB): domain Bacteria; phylum Actinomycetota; class Nitriliruptoria; order Nitriliruptorales; family Nitriliruptoraceae; genus SLDB01. The sequence continues at coordinate 820 of SLDB01000039.1, forward strand.
CACGCCTCACCCGGCATCACGCCTCACCCCGCATCACGCATCACCCGGCATCACGTGAACCGCGACGATCACGCTCACCGGGCACATCCGACGGATACGCCAGGTGAGACGCGAGCCTCGACATCAACGGGTCATCGACTCGTCCGCGACCATCAGGGAGGGGTCATGCTCGACGCCACCTCGACGTCCGAACCGATCGATGCGCAGGCGCTGCGCCGCCAGGTCGCGGCTGCCGTCCGCCAGTTGCGCGCCCGGTCGGGGCAGAGCCTGGCGGAGCTCGCGAACGCCGCAGCCATCGGCAAGTCCACGTTGCACGCGATCGAGTCGGGGGATGCCAACCCCGGGATCGAGACGCTGTGGGCGCTCGCGAGCGCGCTCGGCGTCCCGTTCAGCGACCTCCTCGAACCCCCGTCACCGGCGGTGCGGGTGACCCGCCGAGGCGACGCCCCGTGCGTCACCGATGCGGAATCGACGATGCACGCCCACCTGCTCACCTCGATGCGGCACGTCGCCCGGGTCGAGGTCTACGACCTGCTCCTGCATCCGGGGCCGTGCCGCGACGCCGATCCCCACCACGCCGGCACCATCGAGCACGTCCTGGTCACCGCGGGGCGTCTGCGGGTCGGCCCGTCGGAGGCGACGGTGGAGCTCGACACCGGCGACTTCGCGTCGTTCCCCGGCGATGGTCAACACCGCTACGAAGCCCTCGTCGAGGACACCCGCGCGGTCCTGACCATCGAGTACCCGTGAGACGCGTCGACGTTCTCCGCACGTCGCCACGGCGGGATCGCGGTACCGCGCGGCCCGCATCGCGCGACCCGGGTACCACTGGTAGGACACGGGTCGCGCCGGAGGACGTCAGGCGACCGCGAACCGACACTGCCGCAACCTCGATCGACGCCTCCGCCACGCTGACTCGCCACACAAGCCGGCCGCCAGCACCGCCACGAACACCGACCGTGCACCCGGGCTCCGCCCACCATGGCCGCCACGACCGGTGACCACGCACCCACACCGGATACCACCGCGACCACGAAACCGTCCCGCCCCCAGGAGCTGCGATGAACGCCGTCGAGGTTGAGGCCGTCAGCAAGCGCTTCGGCCGCACCACGGCCCTCTCCGGCGTCGACCTCCAGGTCGCCGAAGGTGAGGTCGTCGGCCTCCTGGGTCCCAACGGAGCCGGCAAGACCACCCTGGTGCGGGTGCTGGCCACGCTGCTGCAGCCGACCGGGGGCTCGGCACGGATCTTCGACCTCGATGTCACCACGCATGCCGCACACGTGCGCCACCTCATCGGCCTCACCGGGCAGTACGCCGCGATCGACGGGCTCCTCACCGGCCGGGAGAACCTGCAGATGTTCGGGGAGTTGCTGCACCTGCCCCTGCGCACCGCCCGGCAACGGGCCGCAGACCTCCTCACACGGTTCGACCTCGAGGAGGCGGCCGACCGCCCGGCGCGCACCTACTCCGGTGGGATGCGCCGACGGCTCGACCTCGCATCCAGCCTGATGGTCCGCCCGCGCCTGATGTTCCTCGACGAGCCGACCACCGGGTTGGATCCACGGTCCCGGAACGCGATCTGGGACGTCACCCGCGAACTCGTCGACGAAGGCAGCACCGTGCTGCTCACGACCCAGTACCTCGAGGAAGCCGACCAGCTCGCCGACCGGATCGCGGTGATCGACCACGGTCGGATCATCGCCGAGGGGACCGGTGACGACCTCAAGGACCGGATCGGGGGCCAGGTCGTCGAGGTCGTCCTCGGCGACCCGGACGACGAGCCGGCCGCCCGCCGAACGTTGCCGGAGGCCGAGGCCGCCTCGAGCTCCGGGGTGCTACGCGTCGCGGTGAACGACGGCGCCTCCCTGGAGACGGTGAGTGCGGTGGCCGACCGGCTGCGTCGGGAGGGGATCACGGTGCGCGAACTGGGCCTGCGGCGCCCCACCCTCGACGACGTGTTCCTCGAGCTCACCGGTCGCGGCGCCGCGGCGACCGAGGCCCGGTCGCCCGAGGGTGGTGCGAATGGCGCTGCCGAGACCGAGATCCGGGCGTCCGACGCTGGTGCGCCCGACGCCGCCGCGCCCGGGGGCGTGGCGGACGGGTCGGCGGGAGCCACCGCTGGCGAGGTCCGCGATGGCGACGACACCGCTCAGCCCGGCGGGCAGGCCGGCACCGACCGCTGGCGTGGGCGTGCAGGCACCGACCACCGGGGTGACCGTGCGGGCACCGAGCACCGGCGTGAGCGTGCGG
>SLDB01000123.1 GCA_007125475.1 Nitriliruptoraceae bacterium
CGGCGATCTCCCGGGCGAACCCGAGGAGGGCGGTGAAGCGCTCGTCCCCGTCGAGGTGTCCGCTGCGGATCTGCAGCGTCTGCTCCTCGCTGAACCCGGCGGCCTTCGCCCCGCCGGTGTAGGCGGCCTGGCAGTACTGGCAGCCGTTGACGTTCGCGACCGTGAGGTGGATCGCCTTGCGGGTGCCGGCGTCGAAGCTCGAGTACTCCCCGAGCGTCCCTTCGACGGAGGTGTAGAGGTTGATCACCGCCGGGGAGTTCGCCATCCCGCCGAAGATGTTGAGCGTCTTGCCCCCCATGCGCTTGGTGAGCTGCTCGAGGGCTTCGCGGCTCTCCGTCGGGCAGTCGTCGACGTCACGGACGGGTACGCGTGGCATGCCTGCTCCTTGATGGACCGCCGGTGTGGCCGCCGGTCGACGTTCTCGCCGGGGCCGCGGGCGGTGTGGGTGGATCGGTTCTGCGGCGGAGGAACCCCACCGGCCCCGGGGACATTCCCCGGGCCGGCGGTCACGACGCGTCGATCCCGGCGACGTCGGCGTGGGGGAACGCCGAGGCGAACGCGAACCAGAACGCGGTCCGACTCGGCACCGACGTGAGCTGTGCGCCGACGAGCGGGCCGCTGAGGGCCTCCCCGGACGCGGACCAGGTCGAACCCGTCTCGCGGTCGACGAGGTCGCCGTCGTCGGACTCCTCGAAGGCAAGGGTCCGGCCGTCGACGGCGCGGTCGAACACCCGCGCTCCGGTCCCGGTAGCCGTGGTGAGCACGACGAGTGGGCGACCTCCCACCTCGTCGTTGACGACGGCCGGGCCCTCTTCGAGGGGGTAGGCCCGGGCCTCGTCGCCCACCGCGACGCCTACGACCTCGTCGCCGGGGCGGAGGCGGTCGTCGTCGATGCCGGGACCGGTGGGGTCGAACGGGAGCGAACCGGCGTTCACCGCCTGCTGATAGCCGTCGAGCGAGCCGCCGCCGTAGTGACGGTCGAACCCCGTGTCGGTCGAGAGCACCAGCGTCCCGGGGTGCTGATCGACCCAGTCGGCGTACCGCATCATCGACGAGGGCACCGCCTCGAGCCGGGCACCGGTGAGCTCGCCGACGATGGCACGGCCGGCCAGCTGCCACCAGAAGCTGTTGGTCTGATGGTCGTAGAGGACGAGGTCGTTGTCGTACAACGCGTTGGTGTTCCCGAAGGTCAGTTCGTGGTCGCCGACCCGTCGGTCGTACACCACACCGCTGCGGCACAGCGGGCAGTAGGTGATCACCACCGGGGTCCCGGCGAGGCGTTCGTTCACGATCTCGTGCCGGTTGAGGATCGCGATCGGGTAGGCGTAGGCCTTCCCGTCGTCGGCGACGAAGCCCAGGACCAGCCCGTCGTCGCCGCCCGGTGGGTCGGCGTCGGCGACCGTGACGTAGCGGGGGCGCTCGATCGGCGGGATGCTGTCCCGGTGCCGGGCGAGCTGATCCGGACGGGTCTCGGAGAGCGGCAGCGCCCCGACCATCCCCTCGGCATCGACCGCGCCGGTGATGAGCAGGATGTCGTCGAGGTCGACGTCGTGCCGCGTGAGGTCCGGTTCGGGGATCTGTTCGTCCGGTGGGAGGGGCACACCACCGATGCGCTCGACCGCCCCGGTGGTGCCCGCATCCGCAGCGGGCCCGACCGTTGCCGCAGCAGCCACCCCCGCCGCGACGACGCCGGCGGCGACGAGGCCGATGGCGGTGCCGAGGCCACTGACGGTGCGGGGGGTGGGGGGTGACCGCACGGTGTCCTCCCGATCGGGCGTGACGTGTGTCGTGTGCTGTGGGTCCGGTGGGCCGCGTCGTGGTGGGGAACCCGCGGCCACGTGCCCGGCTTCCGCCAGCTCCTGACGCTCGTGCCTGCCGGCTGCCGTCCGCTTCACGGACGTGGCGGCCCCGGGTCGTGGCGCTCGCAGTGGAAGGAGTTGGTTCGGCAGGTGGTTCCCGTTGCACCCCCCGGGCTGCGGTGGATCGGTGACGGGTCGCCGGGAGCCGATCCTCGGTCGCTCACCGGGCAGGCCGGCCACGGAGAGCCGGCGGGGTACGGCAGGGAGGCGAGACCATGTCCCCGAAGGTGTACGTGACCGCTATGGCCGCCGCACTGTTCCTCGCCGCCTGTGCGACCGCGCAACCGACGACGGACGCGGCGGACGAGGTCCCCGGCGCCGAAGACGGCGCGACCACCGACGCCGGCGGACCGTCGGAGGAGGCCGGGGTGGCCGACGCCGAGAGCGGTACCGACGACGCCCCGGCCGAGGTGCCGCAAGCCTCGAACCTCGACGAGATCACCGCCGTCGTATGTGACGACGAACCCCAGGACCGGGGAGACATGAACGAGTACCTCCCCGCCTCCGGCGGCACCGAGGTGATCCCCTTCGAGCAGTGGGCGTGCACGCACGACGGCGAGCAGGCCGTGATCGACGTCTACAAGAACTTCGCACAGCAGGTCCGCCTGCTGGCACAGATCGGGTACGCCTACACCACGACTCCGGTGACGCCGGCGACCCTGCAGGACCGCCCGTACGTCTGCGGCGACTACTGGAGTGTCGTCGTCGAGAACATGTCGACCCGCGACCAGCTCCTCCAGGACCTCGGAGGGGTGCCCTGCCCGTGATCGGCGCTGCGAGCACGTCGCCCCGGGGCCGTGACCCCGGGGCTGTCACGTCGGGGCCCGGGGATCTCGTCCATCCCCCCCGCCGCGTGGCTGGCTGAGGGGGGAGCCCCACCTCGTGGTGCCGGCGCAGGCCCTCGGGGTCGGTCACACGGAGGGGCAGGCCCCGCCGGGCTGTCACCTCGCGGCGTCATCGTCGACGGCGGGGATCACCTCGGTCTCCGGGTGGAACGCCGCCCAGGCGAACCACAGGGTGTCGTCGTGCGGCACCGGTGAGAGCATCCGGCCGGCCAGGGGGCCGCTCACCGCCCGGCCACGGAGGTCGAACGTCGTCCCGGTCGCCGCGTCGACGAACACCCCGTCGGCATCCCCCGGCTCGAGCTCGACGCGCTGGTCGTCGAGGGCGAGGTCGAACACGGCGGTCTGGCCGACTTC
>SLDB01000379.1 GCA_007125475.1 Nitriliruptoraceae bacterium
GGCGTCGCGGACCGGCCGGTTCCGTCGGGCACGGGCGATCGTGACGTGGGCGCGGAACGGGGCGTCGTCGACGTCGATCCCCAGCCGTGCGCAGCGGGACCGCACCGCCCCGGCGAGCGGTGCCAACGCACCCGACGGTTCGTCGTCGACCCGGCACCACAACACCCGGTCACCGAACGACCCCGCACCACCGACCACCAGCTGATCCGGGAGCGGGTGCTCGGCCAACGCGACGCGGACGGCGTCGGCGACCGGGCCCGCGTGGTCGTCGGCGACGTCGCCGAGGAATGCCAGGGTGACGTGCCAGCCGGCCGGCCAGGTACGCGACAACCCGGAGAACCGGGCGGCACGCTCCTCCACGGCGTCGCGCAGGTCGCTGCGCACCGAGTCCGGGAGCCCGACGGCCACGAACCGACGGGTCACGGCTGGACGAGGCGGCGTCGCAGCAGGTCCAGCGCCGTCGTCCCCAACCGCAGCAGCACCTGCCGGCGGTCGCCGGGGATCCGACGGCCGTGGACCTCGACCTCGCCGTCCGGGTGGGCTACCGCCCAGAAGCACGAGCCGGCCGGCAGCTCGGCGTCGTCGGGACCGGCGACCCCGGTCACCGCCACACCGTACGTCGCGGCGAAGCGGTGGCGGACCGCGGCGGCGAGTGCCTCGGTGACCTCGGCCGAGACCGGGCCGTACTCCTCGATCAGCGCGGCCGGGATCCCGAGCACGGCCCGCTTGGCCTCGTCGGTGTACACCACCGCACCCCCCTGAAGCGCCCGTGACGCCCCGGGGATGCGGGCCAGCCGCCCGGCGATGTCGCCACCGGTCGCGGACTCGGCGGTGGCCAGTGTGGCGCCACGCTCGGAGAGGAGGCGCAGCACCACCGACTCGAGCTCCTCGTCATCGACGCCGACGACGGCGCCGTCGAGGGCCGCGGTGACCTCCTCGACCAACGGTTGGGACGCCGCCCGGGCGGCGCCCGGGTCGTCGGCCGAGACGGTGAGCCGGACCTGGACCTCGTGCCCCTTGGCGAGGAACGCCAGCACGACGTCGGGTCGGTCGCCGACGAGTGGCTCGACGACCTCGGCGATGTCGGACTCCCCACGGCCGGCGACGTGCAGGACCCGGGTGACCGTGACTCGTCGCCCGGCGAGCGCGGTGAGCTCGTCGACGACGTGGCGGTCCCACAACTCGTGCAGCTCCCACGGCACCCCGGGGAGTGCCACCACCCGCGTCGGTGAGGGCCTCGGCAGCGTGATCGCGAACGCCGGGGCCGTCCCCACCGCCGGGAACGCCGTCGCCCCCGCCGGGATCCGTGCCTGTTTGAGGTTCTGCGGGGCCATGCGCCGCCCCATCTGTGCGAAGCGCTGGATCAACCCCTCCTCGAGGTCCTCACGGCGTTCGAGCTCGACACCGGCCGCCGCCGCCACCGCCTCACGGGTGAGGTCGTCGGCGGTCGGCCCCAACCCTCCACCGACGACGACGAGGTGGACACGCTCGGCGAGCCACTGCAGCGCGGCGACGAAACGGTCCAGGTCGTCGCCGACGGCGAGGTGGTGGACGACCTCGATGCCGCGTTCCTTGAGCCGCTGACTCAACCACGTCGCGTTGGTGTCGGTGAGGTCACCCAGGAGGAGCTCGGTGCCCACCGAGAGCACCGCCGCACGCGGCACCTCCCCCGCCGGGCGGATCACCACGCCGTCGACCTCGCCGACGACGTCGGTCGCGGCGAGGACGGGGTCGACGCCGCTCGACGACGTCGGGGGCGGCTCGTGCGGGATCGTCATGGACGCGGCCCTCCTGGGTTCGTCGACTCAGCCGCCTGGTCCGGCGCGGAGTCGGGGGCCTGGGCGCCACCCGGCGGCGCGTCACCCCCGGCGCTGCTGGCTGTTGTGGGCCCGATCGTCGACCGCGCCCCCGCGCGCACCAGCCGGCCGGCCCGGAATCCGTACTCGATCCCCGACCACACCGTGAGGAGGACGGCGAGGTCCAGCAGGCGGCGGGGAACCATCCCGGAGACCCACGGCAGCAGGTACGCCGAGACGGCGACGATCTGCGAGGTGGTCTTCACCTTCCCCCACGGGCTGGCCGGCATCACCAGACCCTGGCGCCGCACCAGCCGTGCCCGCAGCAGGGTCACCGCCACCTCGCGGGCGACGATGACGTTCACCGCCCACCACGGGAGCTCACCGACCAGGGCCAGCGAGGCGATCGAGCCGATCACCAGCAGCTTGTCCGCGATCGGGTCGGCGAGCTGGCCCCACCGGGTGACGCCGTTGACGCGCCGAGCGACCCAGCCGTCGACCGAGTCGGTCGCGGCGGCGAACACGAACACCGCGAACGCCCACCACCGTTCCGGGCCGGCGTCGTCGCCGACCACCAACAGCCACAGGATCACCGGGACCAACAGGGCCCGTAGGAACGTCAGCAGGTTCGCGACGTTGAACCAGTGCGGCTCACCGTCGGCCACGACGGGGTCGTCGGAGCCATCGGCGGACACGGAGGGATCAGACACCGTCGACCCCGCCGGCGGCGAGGCGTCCGATCAGGTCCACGCCGACGGCGTCGACCACCTCCACGGTGGTGGTGCTCCCCACCGGCAGTCGCGCGGCCCGACCGTCGGGCCCGACGAGGCGAACCTCCCCGTCGGTGTCCGGCGCCTCGCGGTAGCTGCGTGCCGAGGTCACCAGCCCGTCACCGTCGTCGACCACCTCGTCGACGACGACGTCGAGGTGACGTCCGATGTACCGGCGGGCCGCGTCGTCGGCCAGCGCCTCCTGGACGTCGCGGATCCGCTCGAGGCGGGCGGAGGTGACGTCGTCGGGGACCTGCGCGTCCATCGCGTCCGAGGGGGTGCCGTCCTCGCGGCTGAACGGGAACAGCCCGACCCAGTCGAGCCGGTTGTCGACGAGGAACTCCTCGAGGACGTCGACGTCCGACTCGGTCTCCCCCGGGAAGCCCAGGATGAAGTTCGAGCGGAACACCGCGTCGGGATCGAGGTCGCGGGCCCTGGCGATGAGCTCGGCGAAGCGGGTCGCGTCGCCCGAACGCGCCATGCGGCGCACCACCGGTGCGGAGACGTGCTGCAGCGACAGGTCGTAGTAGCTGGCCACCTTCGGTTCGGTGGCGATCGCCTCCAGCAGTGGCCCGGTGAGCTCGGCCGGCTGCAGGTACATCAGGCGGATCCGCTCGACACCGTCGACCTCGGCGAGTTCGCGGAGCAACCGCGGCTGCTCGCCACGCCCGCCGGGGAGGTCCTTGCCCCACGACGTCGTGTTCTCGCTGACGAGGACGAGCTCGCGGACCCCCTGGTCGGTGAGCCACGCCGCCTCGGCGAGGATCTCCTCACGGGTCCGGGACCGGAACCGGCCACGGAACGACGGGATAGCGCAGAACGTGCAAACCCGGTCGCACCCGGAGGCGATCTTCAGGTACGCCCACGCCCGGGGGCCGGCGGCCGTCCGGTGCCGGATCGGGAACCGGGGGCCCGACGCCGGTGCACGGTCGAGGGCGTCCTGGCCGTCGAGGGCCGGTTCGGGGCGGGGCCCGGTGCGTTCCAGGACCTCGAGGGCGAGGACACGGTCGGGATCACGGCTCGCGGCCGACCCCGCCGGCGTGGCGTCGTCGACGGCCGTGCCGCCCCCCGGGTCCGGGCTCGGGGTGACGATCAGCGGGAGCGCCGCCCCGGTCGGGCGGCTGCCGGGGTGCGCGGACCCGACCCCGATCACCCGGTCGGTGACCACGCCGGCCAACACGTCGTCGACGATCTGTGGGAGTCGGCCGTAGCCGTCGAACCCGACGACGGCGTCCGCCTCGGGGATCGCGTCGGCGAGTTCGTGGGGGTAGCGCTGCGCCATGCATCCCACGACGAGGACGGCGCGGGCATCGGCGTCGTCCTTCAGCTGGCACGCCGCCAGCACCGTGTCGACCGACTCCTGCTTCGCCGGCGCGATGAAGGTGCACGTGTTGACGAGCACCACGTCGGCGTCGGCGGGGTCGTCGACGAGGTGGTCACCCTCGCGATGGAACAGCCCGGCGAGCTGTTCGGAGTCCACCTCGTTCCGGCCGCACCCGAGGGTGACGATCGCGACCCGACGGGGCGTGGCCGGCGCCGTGGGACCGGTGACCGGGCTCATGTGCGCTCCGCGCCGTCACGGGTGAACGTGACGTCCACGACCTCACCTCGGCCCCCCTGCACCCCGAGGTCCTCGCCGTTGAGTTCGACGTACACCCCACCGGCGTTCCCGAACCGGACCTGGATCTCCTCACCGGAGAACTGGAGGGTCTCACCGGCCGCCACGGTCTCCTCCAGCGTGAGGGAGCCGTCGACCAGGACCCGCATCCACGAGTCCTCCTCGAGCGCGAGGACGAGCTCGGCGCCCTCGGGCTCGGGGTCGGGGGCGTCGTCGGACCCGTCGTCGTCGGGGGCCGCGTCGTCGGCCTGGGCATCATCGGCCGGCGCGTCGTCGGACCCGGCGTCGTCGGTGGCGTCGTCGGTGACGTCGTCGGTGGCGTCATCGGCGTCGCCGGCGTCACCGGCGTCGTCGGCCGTGTCGTCGTCGGACGGGACCGACGCCGGGGGCGGGCCCACCGGGTCGTCGTCGGTGGCGGCCTGGTCCGGGGCACGACCGCTGCCCAGGGAGGAGAGCACCCCCACCGCCGCGAGGGCCACCACCGCAACCAGGACCCACACCACCCACACCGGCGAGCCACCACTGCGCGGTGACGGCACACGCACCCCGGTGACCAGCGGCGTCGCGACCACCTCGCCCGCGCCGTACTCGCGGTCGTACTGCTGCATCAGCGGTCCCGGGTCGACCCCGACCTCGGCCGCGTAACTGCGCAGGAACCCGCGGACGTACACCTCCCCACCGAAGCCGGAGAAGTCCTCGTCCTCGAGGGCCTGGACCTGCGACACGCGGGCACGCAGGGCCTGGGCCACGTCCTGTTGGGACCGGCCCCGGGCCTCGCGGGCGTCACGGAGCGTCGCCCCGATCCCCGCTTCGACGTCGTCGACCATGTGTTCCCACTCATCGGGGCCGTGGCGGCACAGCGGGTCCGGGCCGCGGCCCGCCAGCCCCGTCCTGAGAAATCCTGCGCGCGCTCACGAGCGTAGGAGGCGCGCCGCGGGGTTGCACCCCGGGTGCGCCACGACCCCCGAATGGCAGCGGTTTCCGGTCTCGCTGTCACGGCGGCTACGCTGCGCGGCATGAACGCGATCCGGAAGCTCACCCTCCTCGTCGGCGCCGCCGCGACGGCCTTCGTGCTGTCAGCCGGCCCGGTCTTCGCCGACACCGAGCCGGGCACCGGCGAGGACAACCACCGCACCGCGTTGGCGGACTCCCCACGCGACCGGCTCGGCCTGCTGCTGCTGGGCTCCCTCGTCGTCGGCGGAGCCCTGGCGTATGCCAACGCCCGCCGCCAGTTCAAGGGTGAGCGTCCACAGGCGACCGGCGAGTTCCGCTGGCGGTGATCCCGCCGCCCGCACCGTCGCGAGGGTGCGGGCACCCCGGTCGATCCCTACCCGGGGAACGTCCGCGGGCACGCCCGTGAACCCGTCGGTGGGTCACCGCGGCTGCGGCACGCCCCCGCCGGGGATCACAGCGCCCGGCGTTCGATGGCGTCATCGAGCTCCTCGGGGGACCACAGCACGTCGCGCGCCTTTGAGCCCTCGTTCGCCCCGACGACACCGAGCTCCTCGAGCTCATCCATCAGGCGCCCGGCACGGGCGAAGCCGATCCGCAGTTTCCGCTGCAACATGGACGTCGACCCCAGCCCACTGACGACGACCTGCTCGGCGGCGCGGCGCAGCAACGCCTCGTCGGAGGTGTCGTCACCGCTGCGGGCGGCATCGGTGCGTTCAGCGGCCTCCCCCACCTGGACCACCTCGTCGTGGAACTGCGGCTCCCGTTGGGCCCGGCAGTACTCCACGGCGGTGGTGATCTCGCCCTCGGTGACCCAGCACCCCTGCAGGCGTGAGGGCTTGCCCTGGCTCGCGGGGAGGAAGAGCATGTCCCCCTTGCCGACGAGCTTTTCCGCCCCGTTCATGTCGATGATGGTGCGTGAGTCGGTCTGCGAGGCCACCTGCAGCGCGAGTCGGGACGGGATGTTCGCCTTGATCAGCCCCGTGATGACGTCCACCGACGGCCGCTGGGTCGCGATGATCATGTGGATCCCGACGGCCCGGGCCATCTGGGCGATCCGGCAGATCGCGTCCTCGACGTCGCGTGGGGCGACGAGCATCAGGTCGGCGAGCTCGTCGATCACCAGCAGGATGTAGGGCAGCGGCTGGGGCTCGATCGTCGTCGGGGCGCCGTCCTCGTCCGGCGGTCCGGGCCGCGACGGCAGCTCCCCGGCTGCGACGGCCTCGTTGTACCCGTCGATGTTGCGGTACCCGGCGGCCGCCAGCAGCTCGTAGCGCTGCTCCATCTCCTTGACACACCACTGCACGGCGTCGGCGGCACGGCGGGGGTCGGTGACCACCGGGGAGAGCAGGTGCGGTGCCCCCTGGTAGGCGTTGAGCTCGACCCGCTTCGGGTCGATGAGGATCATCCGCACCTCGTCGGGGCGGGCCCGCATGACGATCGAGTGGATCATGCCGTTCAGCGTCACGGACTTGCCCGACCCCGTGGCGCCGGAGACCAGCAGGTGCGGCATCGTCGCGAGGTTCACGATCGCGGGGTTGCCGGCGATGTCGACCCCCATCGCGACCGTGAGCGGGTGCGGGTCCGACCGGGCCTCCTCGGAACGGAGGATGTCGCCGAGGGTGACCAGGTCACGCTGCCGGTTGGGGACCTCCACCCCGATCGCCGACTTCCCGGGGATCGGTGCGACGATGCGCACGTCCGGGGCGGCCAGCGCGTAGGCGATGTCGTCGCCCATGTTCGCGACCTTCTTGACCTGCACCCCGGGGCCGAGCTCGATCTCGAACCGTGTCACGGTCGGTCCGCGGGACCACCGTGCCACCGTCGCATCCACCCCGAACTGGTGGAACGTCTCCTGCAGCGCCGTGGTCTGGGCCTCGATGGTGCGTGCGGACTCCTTCTCCAGCGAGCGGCCACCGGCGAGCATCGACAGCGGCGGGAGCTGGTAGTCGTCCCAGTTCTGCACCGGACGAACCTTGGCGGCCTTCCCGGAGGCGGAACGCACGGCACGGGGGGTCGCCGCGGTGGCGGCGGGCGCACCCTGATCTCCGGAGGCGGTGATCGCCCGCGTCACCTCTGCGGTCGGCTCGGCGTCGTCGGCAGGGGGTCCGTCCACCGGGAGTTCCTCGGCGGTGTTCGCCAGCGTCGCCCGTGACCGCGGCGGATCGGCGGCCGCCTCGGCCGCCCGTCGCTGCAACTCGGCCCGGGCCTCGTCGACGTCGCCCCGGGCATCGTCGGGGTCGCTGGTGAACGCGTTGCGCAGCGACGAGACGACCGCGCTGAACGGGGTCTTGGTCACCACCAGGGCGCCGAGGACGATCAACCCGGCGACGACCGCGCCGGCACCCCACACCGAAGCCGCCCACACCAGCGGTGTCGCCAGGCCCCACCCGACGAGGCCGCCGGCGGTCCACAACGGACGGATCCCGTCGGCGGGCTGCGGGGCGCCGGCGACCAGGTGCAACCCGGCGAGCACCCCGAGCCCGAGGATCACCACGCCAACCGCGATCCGGCCGATCTCGGTCTCCGACCGGGCGGCGACGGCGAGCCCGCCGAACCACACCAGCAACACGGGGGCGAGGTACCCGACGAGACCGAACAGGCCGAGGGTGACGGCCTCGAGGAAGTCGCCGACCGGGCCGGCCGCCCCGGCGTAGATCCCGAGACCCGCCAGCACCCCGAGCAGGACCAACGCGATCCCGGCGACGTCCCGGCGACGCTCGCCGAGGTGCTCGCGGAACGCCGCCACCACCCGGTTGGGCGGGCGTGACCGGTCGCCGCCGGATCCGGAGCCCGAACCCTTCGAACCGGCCGTGGACTTCGCGGCGGAGCGCCCGCCCGACGCGCGTCTCGACGGCGTGGCGCCCCGACCGCGGGTGGGTCGGGTCTGGTCACCGCCGCGACGTCGTGGTCGCCGCGTGGAGGATGCGGCCACGATCAGGCTCCTCGGGCGTGGGGTCGGTGCGAGGCTACCGGTGACACACACCCGTGGAGCTACACCGGTGTCACACGTCCTGGACGACGGGGAGGATGAACGGCCTCCGGCCGGTCTGCGACTTCCAGAACCGCCCCAGCGCCTGCACCACGTGGCGCTGGACGACGGCGAGGTCCTCGAACTTCGCGGCGGGGAGGCCGTCGAGCTCGGAGATCACGGCCTTGCGGGCCTGCTCCAGGATGTCGTCGGCGTGCTCGGCGAACACCGCCCCCTTCTGGGTGATCACGACGTCACCGGCGAGCCGGAGGTGGTGGGTGTCGACGGTGACGACCGCGATGCAGATCCCGTCCTCACCGATGCGACGTCGGTCCCGCAGCAGCGCCGGCCCGACGTCGTCGAGGAAGCCGTCGACGTAGACGTGGCTGGTGGGGACCCCGTCACCACGGCGGACGTGCCCGTCCTCGAGGACGACCGAGTCGCCGTCCTCGCAGACCTGCACGTGCTCGGGCAGGCACCCGGTCGCGGTGGCGAGCGCGGCGTGCGCCTTGAGGTGCCGGTGCTCGCCGTGCACCGGGACGACGTGCTCGGGCTCGACGATGTTGTGGAACAGCAGCAGCTCGTCGGCGCTGGCGTGCCCCGAGACGTGGACGTGCGCGGTGCCCTTGTGCACCACGGTGCAGCCACGGCGGGAGAGGTTGTTGATCGACCGGAACACGGCGTGCTCGTTCCCGGGGATGAGGCTGGAGGCGAGGATCACCAGGTCGCCCTCACCGACGTCGAGCCACCGGTGGTCACCGGCGCCCATCAACGACAGGGCGCTGAACGGCTCGCCCTGCGAACCGGTCGAGATCACGATGAGGTCCGAGCGCTCGTACCGGCCGACGTCACGGGGGTCGACGGCCTCGTCCGGGTCGAAGTCGAGGTACCCCAGCTCCGAGGCGATCGCCATGTTGCGGATCATCGAACGGCCGACGAACACCGGGCGGCGGCCGACCGCGGCGGCGGCGTCGAGGACCTGCTGGATGCGGTGGACGTGCGAGGCGAACGAGGCCACGACCACGAGCCCCTCGACCCCGGCGACGTGCTGCCGGATCGTCTCCCCGATGCTGCGCTCGGGCGGGACGTGACCGGGGGACTCCGCCCCGGTGGAGTCGACCAGCAGCAGGTCGACCCCTTCGTCCCCGAGGCGGGCGAAGTGCGCCAGGTCGGTGGGCCGCCCGTCCATCGGGCTCTGGTCGAGCTTGAAGTCCCCGGTGTGGACGACGAGCCCGTGCGGGGTGCGGAACGCGTACGCCACCCCGTCGGGGATCGAGTGGCTGACCTGCACCGCCTCGACGTCGAACACCCCCGGCTGCACGCGGTCGCCGGCGGCGAGCTCCCGGAACTCCGGCCGGGGCAGGTCGGGCCACTCCTCGAGGATCGCCTCGCAGAACGCGATCGTCAGCCGGGTGCCGTACACCGGTGGGGCGAACCCGAGGTCACGCAGCAGGTACGGCAACGCACCGATGTGGTCGAGGTGGCCGTGGGTGAGGAACACCGCGTCGATGTCGTCGCGCCGGTCGACGAGCCACCGCCAGTCGGGGAGGATGAGGTCCACCCCGGGGTGCTCGGCATCGGGGAACAGCACCCCGACGTCGACGACCGCGATCCGGCCGTCGATCTCGATCGAGGCCATGTTCCGCCCGATCTCTCCGAGGCCGCCGAGGAAGGCGATCTCGACGGGCGGGGTGGTCGTGGTCATCGATCAGCCTCGATCGGCTCGAGCGCGGCGAGGAGGACGGAGACCGTCTCGCTCGTCGCGTCGGCCAGTGGTGGACGGACGGGACCGGCAGGCAGCCACCGGGCGCTCAACGCGCCCTTCAGCGGTGCCGGCGAGGACTCGCGGAACAGTGCCCGGTGCAGCGGCATGCACTGCAGGTGCAGCTCACGGGCACGGGCGGGATCGGTCGGGAACACCCGGATCATCTCGGCGATCTCGGGTCCGACCAGGTGGGCGGCGACCGAGATCACCCCGACCGCACCGACGGCGAGGAGGGGCAGGTTCATCTCGTCGGAGCCGGACCACTGCACGAACCCCCCGGGGGAACCAGCCGTCGCGAACGCCAGGTCGGAGGCCTTGCCCAGGTCACCGGTGGCGTCCTTCACCCCGACGATGTTCTCGATCGCGGCGAGCTCGGCGAGGGTGTCGACGGCGATCGCGCACCCGGTCCGCCCCGGGATGTCGTAGAGCACCACCGGGAGCTCGGTCGCCTCCGCGGCGGTGGAGAAATGCTTGAGCAACCCGCGCTGGTCGGGGCGGTTGTAGTACGGGGTGACGACGAGGACCGCGTCGGCGCCCTCCTCGGAGGCCCGGCGGGTGGAGGTCACCGTCTTGACCGTGTCGTTCGTCCCGGTCCCCACCATCAGGGTGGCGCGGTCCCCGACGGCGTCCCGCACCGCCCGCAGCAGGTGCCAGGGCTCCTCGCCGCGGAGTGTGGGGGACTCGCCGGTGGTGCCGTTGACGAGGATCGTCTCGGTCCCGCTCTCCACGAGGTGGTCGGCGACCTGTTGTGCCCCGTCGAGGTCGAGCTCCCCCTCGGCGGTGAACGGCGTGATCATCGCGGTGACGACCCGTCCGATCCCCTCGGGCGGGGACGGCGGCTGGGCCAGGGCGTAGCGGGGCGTGCCGACACGGCCGCGGGGATCCGGCGGTGACGGCTCCGCCAGGACGTGCCCCGGCGTGACGGGCGAACTCGACATCTGCCGCCCACCTCCCTGCGTGGCCAACCAGCCCCGTCTCACGGCAGCGAATCAGGGGCGCGCGCTGATGCCGCCGTATCCTAACCGTCGTCAGCCGTTTCGCGGGCCCTGTGCCCCCGTCCGCCACCCGGAGACCTCATGATCTGGCACATCGTCCGCTTCGACTTCTCCGCGATCGACGCCGCGACCCGCGAGGAGCTGGAGGCGGCGCTCGCCGGCCTGACGGAGATGGACGTCGTCGAATGGCTCCGCGTCGGCCGGGACGTCGAGAACCCCGAGATCACCGGGTTGATCACCGCGCTCGCCGACGAGGACGCCCTGGCGGCGTACCGGGTGCACCCGCAGCACACCCCCGTGGTCGCGCGGATCCGGGAGCTGGGCATCCCCACGGTCCGGTTGGATCTGCCCACCGAAGACGACCCTGCGACGTTGCCGTGACGCCCCCCGTCAACCGCGCGGGCCACGGACTGCGGCGGTCGCCAGCACCCCGGTGACCGCGAACACCACCGCCTGCGACACCCCGTCGGCCGGCATCAGCGGGAGCCGCGGCAGCCACGCCGGCCCGTCGAGTGGCACCGTCGGCAGCACGACCACCAGCAGGATCGCGGCCGCCACGGCCGGCACGAGCCGGTCCCGCCGCCC
>SLDB01000011.1 GCA_007125475.1 Nitriliruptoraceae bacterium
CGCCTTGAGCTTCGCGTTCACGACCCGATCGTCCTCGTCGAACAACGCCCGGCGCTCGGAGTGACCGACGATGACGTAGCGCACGTCGAGGCGGGCCAGCATCGGCACGGAGACCTCACCGGTGAACGCGCCTTCGTCGGCGTGGTGGCAGTTCTGGGCCCCGAGCGTGATCGGGATCCGTTCAGACTGCAGCAGCGTCTGCACCGAGCGCAACGCCACGAACGAGGGACACACCACCACCTCCTGGCCCTCGTAGTCCGGCTCGTCGAGGTGGTAGGCGACCTTCTGGACGAGCTGGATCGCCTCCAGGTGGTCCTTGTGCATCTTCCAGTTCGCCGTGATGATCGGCGTCCGGTCCGACACGTTGAGCTCCTGATCACTCGTGGTGTCGGGAGCCTACTGTGGCGGCTGAGGTTGCCGGTGTAGCCGCCGTCAGCGTTGCAGCGCGACCACCCCGGGGAGCTGTCGGCCCTCGAGGAGTTCGAGCGCCGCGCCGCCACCGGTCGAGACGTGATCCACCATGCCGTCGAGGCCGAACCCCCGGATCGCGGCCGCCGAGTCCCCGCCACCGACCACCGTGAACGCCGCCGAGGCGGCCACCGCCTCGGCGACCCGCCGGGTCCCGGCCGCGAACGACGGCCATTCGAACACCCCCATCGGGCCGTTCCAGAACACGCTGGCGGCGGTCGCGATCCGCTCCGCGAAGGCCTGGGCCGTCTCCGGGCCGATGTCCAGGCTCATCGCGTCACCGGCGATCTCGGCCACCGACGTCGTCGTGGCCGGCGCGTCGGCGTCGAACCGGGGTGCGGTGACGACGTCGGTCGGCAACAGCACCTCGACCCCGCGGGCCCGGGCATCGCCGACCAGCTCGGCGACGTGCGGGACCTCACCGGCCTCGTGGCGGGAAGCGCCGACGTCGTGCCCCTCGGCGACGAGGAACGTCGACGCCATCGCCCCACCGACCGCGAGGACGTCGACACGCTGCAACAGGTTGCGCAGCACCGTGAGCTTGTCGCTGACCTTGGCGCCCCCGAGGACCGCGACGTAGGGCCGCGCCGGGTCACGCTGCAACCCGTAGAGCACCTCGAGCTCACGCTCGAGGAGGAGTCCGGCGTACGCGTCGAGGCGGCGGGCGACCCCCGAGATCGAGGCGTGCGCCCGGTGACAGGCACCGAACGCGTCGTCGACGTACGCATCCGCGAACGACGCCAGGGCGTCGGCGAACTCCGGGTCGTCGGTGACCTCCCCGGGGTGCCAGCGCAGGTTCTCCAGCATCAGGACACCCCCCGGTGCGAGCTCGGCGACCCGACGGCGGGCGTCGTCGCCGACGACGTCGGCGGCGACCGCCACGTCGGTGCCCAACAGTTCGCCGAGGCGCTCGGCGACCGGACGCACCGACGTCGCCGGGTCCCCGGGCCCGTTCGGCCGGCCCACATGAGTGGCGACGACGACCGACGCGCCGGCGGCCAACAGCTCGCGCAGGGTGGGCAGGCTCGCGCGGATACGCAGATCGTCGGTGACCACGCCGTCACGCAGCGGGGCGTTGAGGTCGGCGCGCACCAGCACCCGCCGGCCGGCCGCATCGAGTTCCCGCAGCGGCCGGATCCCCTCGGGGAGCCCGCGTCTCACAGCGACCGGCCGACGAAGGCGGTGAACTCCGCCAGGCGGGTCGAGTACCCCCACTCGTTGTCGTACCAACCCAGGACCTTCACCAGGTTCCCGGTCGCCAGCGTCGCCAGCCCGTCAAAGACGCAGGAGTGGGGGTTGCCGACGATGTCGACGGAGACGATGGGGTCCTCGGTGTACTCCAGGATCCCCCGCAGCGGCCCCTCGGCGGCGGTGCGGACCGCGGCGTTCACCTCTTCCCTGGTGACCTCACGGGAGAGGACCAGGGTGAGGTCGGTCACCGAACCGTCCGGGACCGGCACCCGCATCGCCATCCCGTTGAGGCGGCCCTCCATCTGGGGCAACGCAAGCGCGGCGGCCTGCGCCGCACCGGTGCTGGTGGGGATGATGGACAGCGCCGCCGCCCGGGCACGACGCGGGTCCTTGTGGGGGGCGTCGTGGAGGCTCTGGTCCCCGGTGTAGGCGTGCACCGTGGTCATCAGCCCCTTCTCGACCCCGAACGCGTCGTCGAGGACCTTCACCATCGGCACGACCGAGTTCGTGGTGCACGAGGCCATCGAGATCACGTGGTGGGTGGCCGGGTCGTAGTCCGCCTCGTTCGCGCCGACGACGATCGTCTTGTCCTCCCCGGAGGCCGGCGCCGAGATGATCACCTTCTTCGCCCCGGCCTCGAGGTGCTTCGCCGCGGCCTCGCGCTTGGTGAACAGCCCGGTGGACTCCACCACCACGTCGACCCCGAGCTCGCCCCACGGCAACGCCGCCGGGTCCCGCTCGGAGAGCACGCGCAGGTTCCGGCCGTTGACGTCCAACCCGTCGGCGGTCGCCGTGACCTCGCCGTCGAAGCGTCCGTGCACGCTGTCGTAGCGCAGCAGCAACGCCAGCGTCTCAGTGTCGGTCAGGTCGTTGATCGCGACGAATTCGACGTCGATGTCGTTCGCCAGCGCTGACCGGAACAGATTCCGGCCGATCCGGCCGAACCCGTTGATCGCGACACGGACGGTCATGTGGAGGCTCCTTGATTGCACGCCGGGGACGGTCGGACCCCCTCGCGGGCCCGCGCCACGAACGTAGCACCGGCGTGCCGGCTCACCCCTCCTCGTCGTCGGCGAGCGCCTCGATGCGACGCAGCCGCCGGTGCACGGCCGATTTCCCGACCGGAGGGTCGAGGAGCCGGCCGAGCTCGGCCAGGGAGGCCTCCGGGTTGGTGAGGCGGGCCAGCGCCACCCGCCGCAACTCGTCGTCGAGGCCGTCCCACCCCAGGCGAGCCACCGCACGGCGCACCCCCGCCGTCTGGGCGATGCTCGCCTCGATCGAGCGACGCAGGTTCGCTCCGTCGGCGTTCGCCAGCCGGTTCGCCTCCGACCGCAGTTGGCGACGCAGCCGCCGGTGCACGGCCGATTTCCCGACCGGAG
>SLDB01000117.1 GCA_007125475.1 Nitriliruptoraceae bacterium
AGCTGCTTGGCGCGGTTGGCCACCACCTCGTTGACGTTCATGTTCGTCGAGGTGCCCGAGCCGGTCTGGAACACGTCGACCGGGAAGTGCTCGTCGAGCTCGCCGGCGATGACCTCGTCGGCGGCGCGGCGGATCGCGTCGGCGACGTCGGCGTCGACGACCCCCTGCTGCTCGTTGGCGGTCGCCGCGGCCCACTTGAGCATGGCGTGCGCCCGGACCACCTCGATCGGGACCGGTTGACCGGAGACGGGGAAGTTCTCGACGGCACGCTGGGTGCTCGCCCCCCACAGCGCGTCGATCGGGATCTGCATCTCGCCCATCGTGTCGTGGGCCGTGCGGAACTGCTCGCTCATCGTCGCCTGCTCCTGGGTCGGTGGCCGCCGGCCGTGGTCCACGACGCCCGGGGGCCGCCACACGGGCTGTCGTCGTCGCCAACGAGGCTAGTGACACGGTGCAGCGGGCGCGGTACCGAACCCGTCACCGCGGTCGCAACGGGGCGATGAGGACGGCGGCACCGAGCCCGGTGGCGGCCAGCACCAGCCACGGCACGGTGTAGGCACCGGTGGTCGTCACCCCGACACCGACGAACAGCGGGGCGGCGGCGCCCGCGATCGCCCCCACGAACGCCGCGGCGCCGTTGAACCGGCCGATCCCGTGGCCGGCGAAGCGGGTCGCGATGAGCTCGGGCCGCAGGATCATGGTCGCGCCGTAGGAGGCGCCGAACAGCGCCACCATCGCGACCACCCCGACGGCCCCGGGGAACAGCACCGGCAGCGTCAGCGACGCCCCCTGCACACCGAGTGTGACGATCGCGGCACGGAACCCGTCGGTGAGGCGTTGCGCGACGGTGACGGCGATCCTCCCGACGACCTTCGCGACCCCGATCGCGCCGGCGAGGGCGGCCGCACGCAACGGGGTGAAGCCCAGCGTGATCAGGTAGGCCACGACGTGGGCGGCGACCGCGACCCCGAGACCGCGGGCGATCGCGAACGCCGCCGCCATCCGCCGGAAGTCGGGGGAGCGGGTCGGGGAGGTGTGCTCGGTGACCGGGGGAGGTGGTGTGGCACTGCGGTCCTCGCCGTGGCGGGGGATCCCGGCCAGCGCCACCGGCACCCCGATCACCACGAACCCGGCCGCCAGGACGCGTAGCCCTCCACGCCATCCGGCGAGGTCGACGAGGGCGGCGGTGAGCGGGGAGAAGATCGTGCTCGACAGGCCCGTCACCAGGGTGATCGCCAGCAGCGCCGTGCGGCGTTGCTGGGGCGGGTAGCGGCCGACGGTGGCCGCCGCCGGTTCGTACAGCGTGGCCGCCATCGCGGCGCCGATCACCGCCCAGGTGGCGTACAGCCCGGCGATCGTGGTCACCTTCGACCACACCAGTAACCCGGCGGCGCCGAGCGCGGTGCCAGAGGCGACGACCAACCGGGCGCCGTGACGGTCCACGGTGCGCCCGACCAGGGGGGCGGCGAACCCGGAGGCGAGCATCCCGGTGGAGAACGCCCCGGCGATGGTGGCGTTGGCCCACCCCTGTTCGGCGCCGATCGGGGTGAGCACGACGGCGAAGGCGTAGTACAGCACGCCCCAGGCCAGCGTCGCGGCGACGGCGAACGCGGCGGTGGAGCGTCGGCGTTGCGCCACCGCACCCGTCACCGCGCCCCCTTGAGTCCCCCGGCACCCGACGCACCCTAGGTTGGTCCACGCCGGTGGGTGGGCGAACGCAGGGGAGCAACCACCCGGGGTGTCCCCGACCCGGCGGGAGGTGGCCATGGACCTGGTGACGCTCGAGGCGGTGCGTGCCGCGGCCGCCGAACTCGACGGCGTCGTGCAGCGCACCCCCGTCGAGCGCTCACGGGCGATCGGGTCGGTGATCGACGCAGAGGTGTGGGTGAAGTGCGAGAACCTCCAGCGCACCGGCTCTTTCAAGCTCCGCGGGGCGTTCCACCGCATCGCCCAATTGTCGGACGCCGAGCGTGCCCGCGGGGTGGTGTGCGCCTCGGCCGGGAACCACGCCCAGGGGGTGGCGCTCGCGGCGGCGATGCAGGGCGTCGAGGCTCGGGTGTTCATGCCCGTCGAGGCGCCGTTACCGAAGGTGGACGCCACGCTGGCGTACGGCGCCGAGGTCGAGCTCACCGGTTCGTCGTTCGACGAGGCGCTGTCGGCGGCGCAGTCGGCCGCCGACGACGCCGGGGCGGTGTTCGTCCACCCGTTTGACCACCCGGACATCATCGCCGGTCAGGGCACCGTCGGTCTCGAGCTCGTCGAGCAGGTGCCGGACGCGGCGACGGTGGTGGTCCCCGTCGGTGGTGGTGGGTTGATCGCCGGGGTCGCCGTGGCGCTGCGAGCGTTGCGTGACGACGCGACCGCCGAAGGCAGCGCGCTACGGTCGGAGTTCGAGGCAACCTACGGGCCCGACCCCGAACTACTGAGCGAGCGTCGCAGCGCATACCTGGACCTGCTGCAGCACGCCGGCAGCGTGCTGGGCCCTTTGGAGCCGGTGTTCCTCGTGCGCGCCCCCGGACGTGTGAACATCCTTGGTCGGCACATCGACCATCAGGGTGGCAACTGCAACCTCATGGCTATCGACCGCGAGATCCTCATGGCCGTACACCCGCGTAGCGACGATCGCGTGCGACTGCTCAACGTGGAGGGCGGCGAGTTCGCGTCGCGCGAGTTCGGCATCTCGGAGATGCTCACCCGGCTGCCCTGGGACGACTGGCTCTCGTTGGTCAACAGCGAGAGCCTCGGCGACATGCTCCGCGCCGCGCAGGGCGACTGGGCGCTCTACGTGCAGGCGGCGGTGCTACGCCTTCAGAAGCGGTTTCCCACGGTGCGGCTGCGGGGCATGGACGTCGTCGTGCACGGCAACATCCCCATCGGTGCGGGGTTGAGCTCCTCGTCGGCGCTGGTGGTGGCCACTGCCGAGGCTACGGTTATCGCCAACCACCTGGAGGTGCTGCCCTCGCAGTTCGTCGACCTCTGCGGCGAGGGCGAGTGGTACGTCGGCACGCGCGGCGGCAGCGCAGAC
>SLDB01000176.1 GCA_007125475.1 Nitriliruptoraceae bacterium
ACCGTCGGCGCCGGTCGGGTGCCCCCGCGGGCGGCACCGGCGCCGCCCCCACGGGCGGCCCGTGCCTCCAGCACCACGATCACGATCGTCAACGTGACCAGCAGCAGGCCCAGCATCGCCGCGGGCGCACGATCGAACGCGGAGCGGTACTGCAGGTACAGCGCCCGGGTGAACGTCGAGTAGCGCAGGATCGAGACGGCACCGAAGTCGCTGAGGACGTACAGGGTGACCAACAGTCCCCCGGCGAGCGCGCTGACCCGCAGCTGCGGCAGGGTCACCCCGAAGAACGTCCGCAGCGGCCCGCGACCCAACAGGCGGCTGGCCTCCTCCTGGGAGGGATCCAATCCACGCAACGCCGCCTGCACGGTGATCAGCACGTAGGGGAACGTGAACACGGTCAGGGCGACGAACGCCCCCCAGAAGCCGTACGGGCTCGGCGGGGTGACACCGAACCAGCTCTCGACGAGGCCGCCGCGGGCGAACGCGGCGACCAGCGCGTACGCCCCCACGTAGGTGGGGATTACCAGCGGCAGCGCCGTGGCGATCGCGAAGAAGCGCCGGGCCGGTAGGTCGCTGCGCACCGTCAGCCACGCCAACGGCACCCCGAGGGCGAGCGACGCCGCGGTGACGCTGGCGGCGATCAGCAGCGTCCGGCCGGCCAGCCGCAGCGTCGAGGCGTCGGTGAGGATCTGAAGCACCCGCGCCCCGGGGAGCTCGGAGGCGGCCACGACGAGGTACACGGCCGGCAGGAGCATCGCCACGGCGACGACGATCGCCGGCACCCACACCAACGGGTGGGTGCCGGCGGCACGTCGGGGTCGCACGCCGGTCGGTGCCGGCGACGTGGGCGGGCTGGTCAGCGGGGTGCCGTCGGTAGGTTCCACGCGGGTCGGCTGCCCGCCCACGTTACCGCTGGCCATCCGACGGCCCCCAGGCACGGTGACGAGGTGCGGTCAGGCCAGCGCCCCCACCTCCCGCAGCAGCTCGAGGGAGCCCTGCAGGTCGTCGAGGTCGCTGAGGTCGACGTCGGGCGGGTCGATCTCCTCCAGGCTCGGCAGGTCGGGGGATTCCACACCGCTGCGCAGCGGGAACTCCAGCGCGTCGGTGACCTGCCCGAAGTGCTCCTGCACCTCCTGGGAGAGGAGGTAGCGGACCAGCTCGAACGCGGCGTCCTGCTCGTCGGAGCTCGCCAGCACCCCGATCCCGGCGATGTTCACCAACCCGCCGATGTCGCCGGGGAGGTACTTGTTCTCGACCGGGAACTCCGGGTCCTCGGCGAGGAAGCGGTACAGGTAGTAGTGGTTCACGAGGCCGATCTCGACCTCGCCGCGACCGACGCCGTCGACGATCGCGGTGTTGTTCTCGAACTCGAAGGGGTCGTTGGCCACGATCCCCTCGAGCCACTCCCGCGTCGCCGCGTCCCCCTCGGTGACCCGCATCGCGGTGACGAACGCCTGGAACGAGCCGTTCGTCGGGGCCCAGCCGATCCTTCCCTGCCAGGCGTCGTCGGTGAGGTCGTGGACGCTGTCGGGGACCTCGTCCGCGTCGAGGGCGTCGGTGTTGTAGGCCAGGACGCGCACGCGGCCGGAGGTGCCGGTCCACAGGTCCTCGCGGGAGCGGAACAGCGGGTCGACGGCCTCGAGCACGTCGTCGGGGAGCTCGGTGAACCGGCCCTCGTCCTGCAGCGCCCCGAGCGCGCCGGCGTCCTGCGCGAAGTAGAGGTCGGCGGGGCTGGCCTCGCCCTCTTCGAGGATCGTCGCGGCGAGCTCGGCGGTGTCGCCGTAGCGGACCGCGACCTCGATCCCGGTCGCCTCGGTGAAGTCCTCGAAGACGTCACCGACGAGCTCCTGGTTCCGGCCCGAGTACACCGTCAGCGGTCCCCCGGCACCCGCCTCGCCGCCGTCGGCGTCGGTGGCGGGCTCGTCCCCACCGGCACCACAGGCGGTCGCGAACAGAAGCACGGCGCCGAGGAGGGGCACCCATCGGGCGGTGGTACGCATCGAATCGTCCTTCCGGTGGTCTCGGGTGACACCGCGAACGGCACTGGACGGGTTAGGCTGGCCTAACTCCGGCCGAGGTTACGATATTTAGGTTAGCCTTACCAAATCAACACATCGCGCGGTCGCCTGGGGACAACGGCGCTCGTACCGATCACCCCACGACGTACCCTGCATCTCGCGGTACGGGCGGCCCGGCACCGCGAGACGACACCGAGGTGGCCCATGGCCCGGACAGGCCCCCCGGCCTACGCCTGGGACTGGTTCGCCCGCCAACGACTGTTGTGGCGGGAGTGCCGTACGCGCCTCGCCCGTGACGAGGAGCCGGCGGCGGCGAGGTACCACGCCGTCGAGGCCCGGGCCGACGTCCTCGCCCTGCTGCGACGGGACTACCCCACGGACCCGGCCGTGCACCGCGTCGTCGACGAGGTCGTCGCCGAGGTCGCGTTCCTGTCACGCACCCACGCCCGCTGGCGCGACCTGGGGGTGCGCAACGCCCCCCGTGGGATGCGGTGGTGGTGGACCGCCGTGACCGGTGAGGAGCTCGACGCCGCCCGGCGGCCCCCGCCGCCTGCGGCCGCCGCCCAACTCTCCCTGGACGACCTGGCCGGGACCGACCCGCAGCGCGCGATGGACGAGGTGCACGAGGGATATGGCGGCTGACCCCGCCGCCGCCCACACCGCGCACCCGCCCCCGTCGCTGGTGCGGCGCGCCCTGCTGCGCGCCTTCGGTCCCCCACCGATCGACCCCGACACCGACCCGGGCGACCCGGGGCTGACGGGTCCCGGGTCGGCGTCGTGGGCGGTGATCGGCGAGCCCTCGGCGATCGTCGGCGGGGTCCGCGGCCTGCTGGTGCAACTCGCCCACCCCCTGGCGATGGCCGGGGTCCACGACCACTCGGCGTTCCGCACCGACCCCCTCGGGCGTCTGCAGCGCACCTCGGCGTGGGTGACCACCACGACGTTCGGCTCCACCGCCGAAGCGTTCGCGGTGACGCGCCGGGTCCGGGCGGTGCACCGGCGGGTCA
>SLDB01000331.1 GCA_007125475.1 Nitriliruptoraceae bacterium
CGCCGGTTCCCGCTCGTCGACCACCTACCCTCCCGTACCTCGGGCGCCGCGGTCCGTTCCCCGGCGCTTCCGACGTCCCCGATCCTAGCGCTACGGCCGGTGTCACCGGGCGGAAACGGGGACCACCGCCCCGGCCTGCGGAGCACCCCTCCGGGCGGTGTCCCCAGCGGGAAACGCCCGGGCTCACCCGGCGTCGGCGTCCGTTCCGGTGGCGTCGGCGGCCGTTCCGGTGGCGACGTCGGCCGGCACGCCGGCACCGACCGCGTGCACCCCGCCGTCGGCGTGGACGATCTCGCCGGTCACCGCCGGCATCCAGTCGGAGAGCAGGGCACAGATCGTCCGGGCGACCGGCTCGGGGTCGCGCAGGTCCCACCCCAACGGGGCCCGTTCGTTCCAGACGTCGTCGAACTGGGTGAATCCATCGATCGACCGCGCCGCGATGGTGTGGAGGGGTCCCGCGGCGACGAGGTTCACCCGGATCCCACGCGGCCCGAGGTCCCGGGCGAGGTAGCGGTTCGCCGACTCCAACCCGGCCTTGGCCACCCCCATCCAGTCGTACCCCGGCCAGGCGACCGCCGCGTCGAAGTCGAGCCCGACGACCGCTCCCCCGTCGGCGAGGAGGTCGGCGAACGCCGAACCCAGCGCGGCGTAGGAGTACGTCGAGACCTGCAACGCCGTGGCGACGTCCTCCCACGGGGCGTCGAGGAACCCCCCGCCCAGGCAGCTGGCGGGGGCGAACCCGATCGCGTGCAGCAACCCGTCGAGTCCACCCCAGCGCTCACCGATCTCGGCGACGGCGGCGGCGACGTCGTCGGGCTCGGTGACGTCGAGCTCGATCACGTCCGGCGGGTGCGGAAGGCGCGCTGCCGCGCGTTCGGTGAGCCGGCGCCCGCGCCCGAACCCGGTGAGGACGACCTCGGCCCCCTGTTCCTGGGCCGTCCGGGCGGCGGAGAACGCGATCGACCGGGGGTCGAGCACGCCGGTGATCAGCAGGCGTTTACCGTCCAGGAGCATCCGGGGGCCTTTCGTCGCGTGCGGGTCGTCGGGTTCGTCACCGGGTCAGCGGGTCAGCCGACGTCGTCCTCGACGACACCGACGACGACCGCCATCGCCACACCGCCGTCGTGGGCGAGCGAGCACCGCAGCGTGGACGGCCGACCCCGCAGCCACAGCAACGGGGCGCCGTCCGGCGCCGTTCGCACCTCGACGTCGTGGAACGGTAGCCGCAGGTCGCGCAACGCCTTGCGCACCGCCTCTTTCGCGGCGAAGCGTCCCGCCAGGCGGGAGCGTTCCACCGCCGACCCGGGCCGCACGCCGTCGCGACGGGCGTCACGGATCTCGGCGTCGGTGAAGATCCGCTGCAGCAACCCCTCCCGGCGGTCGAGGGCGGCCGCGAGACGGTCGATCGCGACGACGTCGCACCCGGTGACGAGCCCGCCGTTCACGACGTCGGCCCGGGAGCGTCCGCGCCACCGTGCGGCGTGGAGAACGTCTCGGCCATCTCGACACCGGCGAGGTCGGCCAGCCGTTGCTGCAGGGTGAGGTTGAACTCCCGGCGCGCGCGCGGGGTGGGCTCGGGAGGCGGCAGCGCCGGGCCGAACCGGACGGTCACCGGACCGCCGACCAGGCGTGGGCGTCCGTCGATCGGCCAACGCCGCTCGATCCCGGAGACCGTGGCCGGGACGACCGGGACCTGGTACTGCGCCGCCAGGCGGGCGACACCGCTGCGCAGCCGGTGCACCCGGCCGTCACGACTCCGCGAGCCCTCGGGGTACACCGCGATGCAGCCCCCCCGGGCCAGCAGGTCGCCGAGGACGTCCAGCGCCGCCGCGTCGCCCTGGCCGCGGCGCAACGCGACCATCCCCAGTCGGGGCAGCTGCGGGCCGATCACCGGCCAGGCGGTGAGCTTCACGTCACCGACGACGTGCACCGGCCGGCGCACCGCCGCCGCGATCGCCACCGAGTCACCGTGGGACCGATGGGTGGAGGCGATGAGGGCCGGGCCCTCCCCTGGGACGTGATCGGCGTCGACGACGCGGAGGCGCAGCCACGCCCGCAGTGTCGGACCCAGGACGCGTCGCAGCACCGATCGTGCCCCGGGGACCTGTGCCACCGGGGGCGCACCGTCACCATCGTGACCGTCGGCTCCCCCGTCCCGGGCCGGGTGTCGTCGGATCACGCCGGCGTGAACACCAGCGCCGAGTTCTGGCCACCGAACCCCATCGAGGTCGAGAGCACCGCCTGAAGGCGGGTTTCACGGGCGGCGCCGGCGACGACGTCGAGGTCGATCTCCGGGTCCTGGTTCACCAGGTTCGCCGTCGGTGGGATCCGCCCCTCGCGCAGCGACTGGATCGCGAACACCGCCTCGATCGCCCCGGCGGCACCGAGGGTGTGACCGGTGACCCCCTTCGTCGAGGTCACCACGATCGCGTCGGTGTGGTCACCGAACACAGCCCGCAGCGCCCGTGCCTCGGCGACGTCGTTCAACGGCGTCGAGGTCCCGTGGGCGTTGAGGTGACCGATCGTGGACGCCTCGATCCCGGCGTCGGCGACGGCGCGCTGGATCGCCAGCACCGCCCCGCCGCCGTCCTCGGGTGGTGCGGTGGCGTGGTGGGCGTCAGCGGAGGCTCCAGCACCGGCGACGGTGGCCAAGGGCGTCGCACCTCGTGCGGCCGCGTGCTCGGCCGACTCGAGGATGAGCACGGCCGCGCCCTCACCGATCACGAACCCGTCACGGTCGACGTCGAACGGCCGGGACGCCGTGGCGGGGTCGGGGTTCTTCGTCAACGCCCCCATCTGGGCGAACGCGCTCACCGACAACCCGGTGATCCCCGCCTCGACGCCGCCGGCGATCATCACATCGGCCGCCCCCGCCCGGATCAGGTCGCGGGCGACGTGGATCGCCGAGGCCCCGGCCGCGCAGGCGGTGTTCACCGTCATGTTGGGTCCGCGGGCACCGGATCGGATCGCGACCGTGCCGGCGGCGGTGTTCGACAGCATCCGCGGGATGAACATCGGCGAGGTGCGGCGGGGGCCCTTCTCGAGGTACCGCGGGTACTCCTCGGCCCAGGTCTCGGCCCCGCCGATCCCCGAGCCCAACAGGATCCCGGTGCGGTCCGGGTCGGCGGCGGTGATCGCCTCGTCGTCGCCCTGGCTGAGGCCGGCGTGGGCGACCGCTTCGCGCGCGGCGATCGCGGCGAGGTGGGTGAAGCGGTCCAGTCGCCGGGCCGACCCTCGGCCGAGCTCGGTGTCGGGGTCGAACGCCGGCACCCGGCAGCACAGCGTCACCGGTGTCCCCATCTCGGTGAGCTGCTCGTCGACCGCGACACCGCTGCGCGCGGCGAGGACCCCTTCCCAGGCGTCGGCGAGCCCGCGGCCCGCCGGGCTGATGATCCCGAGCCCGGTGACGACGACCTGCTTCACGCCTGCTTCTCCTGCACCTTGTCGATCGCGTCCTGGACGGTGCGGACGTCCTCGAGTTCCTCGTCCTCGAGCTTCACACCGGTCTTCTCCTCGAGGACGAGGGTGAGCTCGACGACGTCGAGGGAGTCGAGGCCGAGCGCCTCGAACGTCGCCTCGGGCGTGACGTCCTCGGTGGGGACGCCGAACTCCTCGCTGAGCAGCTCGGTGAAGGTGGCGAGCAGGTC
Organism: Nitriliruptoraceae bacterium; assembly: GCA_007125475.1. Lineage (GTDB taxonomy): Bacteria > Actinomycetota > Nitriliruptoria > Nitriliruptorales > Nitriliruptoraceae > SLDB01. The sequence continues at coordinate 3,648 of SLDB01000331.1, forward strand.
CTGGCTCACAGTGGCGCTCCTCGTGTGCTCCGGCCGGCCGGTGGCGGGCCGTGGTTGGTTCGGCGGATGGTCGTCGATGACCGTGACGCCTGGGTGTCCCGGGTGGGGCACCGCGGTGCAGGCGGACGATAGGTGCCGCTGACGCGGACTCTAGGGAGGATGCCCGGCGTCCTCCACCTGCCGGGCCCCTGTGGGGCACCTGTGGGGAGGTGGCGCCGTCGTGCCACGCCGGCCCCGGGCAACCCGTCACGTCACATCCCGGCACCGCCGTCGACGGTGAGGACGTGGCCGGTCGTGGACCCGGCCACGTCCGAGGCCAGGTACGCGATCGCCGCGGCGACCTCGTCGGCCTCGACGGCACGGGCCGTGGGGGCCTGGTCACGGAGGTGTTGCTGGGCCTCCTCGGGCAGCGCGGCGGTCATCGCCGTGGCGACGTACCCGGGCGCGACGACGTTGGCGGTGATCCCCTTCCGGGCGACCTCCCGGGCCAGGGACTTGGTGAACCCGATCAGCCCGGCCTTCGAGGCAGCGTACGCCGACTGTCCGGCGTTGCCACGCAACGCCACCACCGAGGCGACGCTGATGATCCGGCCGTGTCGGGCGCGCAGCATCGGTCGCAGCGCCGCGCGCGAGAGGCGGTAGGCGCCGGTGAGGTTCACGTCGAGGGTGCGGACGAACCGTTCCTCGTCGAGTCGGAGCAGCAGGTCGTCATCGGCGACACCGGCGTTGTTCACCACCACGGCGAGTTGCCCGACCCCGGTGGCGTGCGTCACGGCGGCGGCCACCGAGTCGGGGTCGGTGACGTCGAGGTGGACCGGCTCGGCGTCACCGTCGACGCCGTCGGCGACCTCGGCGGCGGCCTGGGCGCCCGAGCCGTACCCGACGAGGACGTGGTAGCCGTCGGCGGCCAGCGCACGGCACGTCGCCGCGCCGATCCCGCCGCTGCCTCCACTGACGATCGCGGTGCGTGTGGTCACGGTGCCTCCGGTGGACGTGGGCGTGCGGTCACGCGTCCCCACGCCAGGTCAGCAGACAGGAACCCCAGGTCAGACCGGCGCCGAACGCGGTGAGCAGGATCGTCGCTCCGCCGTGCAGCACCCCGGCGTCCCGGGCGTCGGCCAACGCCAGGGGCACCGACGCCGCCGAGGTGTTGCCGTGCCGGTCGACGGTGATGTGACAGTGGTCCTCGGCGATACCCAGGCGGGAACGCACCGCCTCGAGGATGCGGAGGTTCGCCTGGTGACCGACGAAGAGGTCGACGTCGCCGACCTTGATCCCACCGGCCTCGATCACGCGCTGCGAGCTGGCGGTCATCCGCGCCACCGCGTTGCGGTAGACGTCACCCCCGCGCATCGTCAGATAGTGCCCGCCGTCGGCGAGGACCGCTTCGGACGCCGGTTCACGGGTCCCGCCGGCACGGGTCCACAGCATCGACGGGTCGCGGCCGTCGGTGCCCAGGTCGAAGGGTCCGAGTCTGGCGTCGACGTCGGGTTCGAGGACGACCGCCCCGGCCCCGTCGCCGAAGAGGATCGCCACCGAGCGGTCGCCGGGGTCCACGATCCGTGTCAGCGCCTCGGCCCCCACCACCAGCACCGGCTCCCCGGAGGTCGCGACCAGCGATCCGCCGATCTGCAGGCCGTACACGAACCCGCTGCACGCGGCGTTGACGTCGAACGCGGCGACCTCGGCACCGAGCCCGGCGGCCACCAGCGGGGCGGTGCCCGGGACGGTGTGGTCGGGGGTCGTCGTCGCCACCAGGATCGCGCCGAGGTCGGTCGCGGCGACCCCGGCCTGCCGCAGGGCGCGGCGACCCGCCTCGATGGCGAGGTCGGAGGTCGCCTGGTCGGCGGCGACGACCCGGCGTTCACGGATCCCGGTCCGGGTGCGGATCCATTCGTCGCTGGTGTCGAGGACCCGGGCGAGGTCGTCGTTGGTCACGACCCGTTCGGGCAGGTACGCGCCGAGGCCGGTGACGGCCACCGGCAGTGTTGCTGCGTTCGTCGTGCTCACGGAACGTCCTTCCCTCCCGCCGACGGGCTCAGCCCGACGACTCGCCGACCAGCGCTTCGACCACCGCATCGAGGTCGTCGGGGCTCGCCACGGTGTGCACGGTGAGGTGTGGGACCGTCCGCCGGGCGAGGCCACCCAGCACGCCTCCCGGACCCACCTCGACCAGAGTGGTGACGCCGAGGTCCGCCAGGCGCAGCTGCACCTCACGCCACCGTACGGGCGACAGGACCCCGCTGGCGAGGCCCTCGGCGATCACGGCCGCGTCCCGGCTCTCCCGCGCGGTGGCCCCCGCCACCAGCGGGACGTCGGCGTCACGCAACGTGACCGCGTCGAGCGCCGCTTCGATCCGGGGCACCGCCGGCGCCATCGCCGGGGTGTGGAACGCCCCCTCGACGTCGAGCGGGAGCGCCCGCCCACCGGCGGCCCGGGCGCGGTCCCGGACCTCGGCGATCGCTTCGTGGGGTCCTCCGAGGACGACCTGGCCGGGCGCGTTGTCGTTGGCGAGGACGACCTCGTCGAGGTCGGCGAGGAGGGCGTCGACGGCGTCGGGGTCGAGCTTCACCACCGCGGTCAGCGTGCCGGGGTTGCGGGCACACGCCTCCCCCATCGCCGCACCACGTTCGGCGACGAGGGCGGCGCCGTCGCGCACGCCGACCGCGCCGGCGGCGATGGCCGCGGTGTACTCGCCCAGGGAGTGCCCGGCGACGACGTCGGCGCGCACCCCGGCGTCCACCAGGGCCCGCCACGGGACCAGGGAGGCGGCCAGGATCGCCGGCTGCGCATCGGCGGTGCGCCCCCCGGCCGTCTCGTCCTCGCTGAGCGAGACGACGTCACGACCGACGCCGTCGGAGACGTCGTCGAGGACGGCGGCGGCCGGGTGATCGGTCCACGATCCCAGGGCACCGGCCCGGTGCGAACCTTGACCGGGGAACACGAACGCCGTCGACACGGGGACCTCCTGCGGGTTGAGGAAGGCTACTGGCTGGGCCGAGGTGACCGACGTCAGCCGAGGGTGATGGCCCGACCCTCGACGGCGCCGATCGCCGACGAGATGCGCCGCATCACCTCGGGCGGGACGGCCTCGTCGAGGCTGAGCGCCATGATCGCCTCGCCTTCGGCGGCCCGGCGTCCGACCTGGGCCGCGGCGATGTTCACCCCGGCTTCGCCGAAGCCCGTGCCGACCTCGCCGATCACCCCCGGGCGGTCGCGGTAGCGGAAGAACGCCATGTGCTGGGTCGGCTCGACGTCGACCGGGGTGTTCCACACCTCGATGAGGCGCTCACGGTTCCCGGGCTGCAGCACCGTCCCGGCCACACGGATCGGGCGCCCGTCACGGGTGCTCCCCGAGACCCGCAGCAGCGAGACGTAGTCCTCGCTGTGCTGGTCGGAGATCTCCCGCAGGTTCAGACCCCGTTCGTCGGCCAGCAGCGGGGCGTTGACGTACGTCACCGGCTCACCGGAGACCTGGGCGAGGAGGCCCTTGAGCACCGACAGCCCGACGACACGGCAGTCGGACTCCGCGATCGCCCCGAGGAATTCGACCGTGATCTCGCCGGTCAACCCCTGATCGCTGAGCGCGGTGAAGAGGCGTCCGAGCTCCTCCCCCAGCGGGAGGTACGGCTTCAACTCGTCGGCGACCGGGCCTCCGGCGACGTTCACCGCCGAGGGCACGAACTCGCCGGCGAGTGCGAGGTTGACGTACCCGGCGACCTGGGTGCCGGCCTTGTCCTGGGCCTCGTCGGTCGATGCCCCCAGGTGCGGGGTGACCACCACGTTGGGCAGCCCGAACAGCGGGGACTCGGTGGTCGGCTCGGCGTCGAAGACGTCGAGGGCCGCACCGGCGATCACCCCGTCGCGCAGCGCCTCGGCGAGTTCCTCCTCCACCACGATCCCGCCCCGGGCGACGTTGAGCAGCCGCGCGGTCGGCTTCATCCTGGCCAGCCCCTCCCGTCCGAGGAGACCGACCGTCTCCGGGGTCCTGGGCAGGTGGCAGGTGACGAAGTCGGCGGAGGCCAGGACCTCCTCGACGGTGTCGTGCAGCTGCACGCCCAGCCGCGCGGCGCGTTCGGGGGAGACGAACGGGTCGTAGGCGATCAGCCGCATCCCGAAGGCGTGGGCCCGCTGGGCGACCAGGGTCCCGATCCGGCCGAGGCCGAGGACGCCCAGGACCTTCTCGTGCAGCTCGACACCGGTCCACGTCGAGCGCTCCCAGCGGCCCTGGACCAGGGCGTGGTGCGCCTGCGGGATGTTCCGTGCCAGGGCGAGCAGCAGCGCCATGGTGTGCTCGGCGGCGGAGAGGATGTTCGACTGCGGCGCGTTGCACACGATCACGCCGGCCTTCGTCGCCGCGTCCACGTCGACGTTGTCGAGCCCCACGCCGGCGCGGGCGATGACCTTCAACCGCTTCGCGGCGGCGATGACGTCGGCGTCGATCGTCGTCTGCGACCGCACGACGATCGCGTCGTAGGCGTCGGCGATCGCGACCAGCTCCTCCTTGGACAGGCCGGTCTTGACGTCGACGTCGTGGTGCTCACCGAGCGCGGCGACGCCGGACTCGGCGAGGTTGTCGGCGACGAGGATCCTCAAGGTGTGCTCCTGATGCGGGGTGGTGCCGCTCACTGCTCGGCGGGCGCCCCGGTGTGGGGCCACAGCCGCTGCTGTTGCCGATCGCCGGACGCACGGGCGCGCGGGGCCCTGGTGGCGACGACCGCGTGATCGTACGGCGCCGCCCGCGACGCGGGAACCCACCCGGGCCCCGGTGTCACCGTGGCGGCTCGACGGTCCACCCCCTCCGGGCGGCGTCGCCGAGGTCGTTGACCAGCGTCGGCGTGGCGTGTTCGACGTACCGGAGCACCACCGCCTCGGCCTCGCGCGGCCACCCCTGCTCACGTACCGCCGCCGCCATCAGCTCGGCCCACCGCGCCGCGACCGAAGGGGTGATGCGGAAACCGGCGTGACGCATCCTCAGACGCGGGTGCCCGCGTTCGAGGGTGTAAGGCTGCCCGCCGCCGAAGTACTGGGCGAGGAACAGGGCCAGGTGCCGCTTACCGGGCTCGAGGTCATCCGGGTACTCGGGCCGCAGCAGCTCGTCCACCTCGACCCGGCGGTAGAAGGCCGCGACCAACGCCTCGAACGCGGGCATCCCCCCGACGAGGTCGAAGACCTCGTCGGGTCGTCGGGGCTCGGGCGGGAGGTCACCGTCGCGGTCGGGGTCACTCACACCGGGCGCTCGTAGTAGGCGACGTCGAGGTACCGGCCGAACTTGTAGCCGGCCTCGCTCAGTGTGCCACGGTGCACGAACCCCCACCGCTCGTGGAACGCCACCGAGAGCTCGTTGGGCAGCGCGATGATGGCGTAGACGCGGTGGACCTCCTCGGCGGCCTCGAGCCTCCCCAGCAGGTCCTCCATCAGCGCTCCACCGACACCGCCGCCGGTCGTGTCCGGGGCGAGGTAGATCGACAGTTCGACCGAACGACGGTACGCCGGCTTGGGGCGGAACGCCTGCGTCTCGACGTAGCCGACGACGGCGCGATCGCGCTCGGCGACGAGGAAGTGGTGACCGGGGTGACGCCGGTGGGCCGAGAACCGTTCGTGCCACTCCCGCGGGGTGCGCACCTCGGTGTTGAACGTCGTCGTGGTGCGCAGGGTGTAATGGGTGTAGATCGCCGCGACCGCGGGGAGGTCGTCGGCGACGGCGTCGCGGATCGTCGGGGTGCTCACAGCACCGGACCGTACCGGCCGGCCGTTCGGCGACGACGACGGCCTCAGTACAGCCCCGCCGGGCGGAACCGCTCGTCGTGGGCACGGATCGCGTACTGGTCGGTCATCCCGGCGACGTGGTCCACGGCGGCCTGCAGGTCGTCGGCGTCGGCCGCCCGCGAGGCCACGGGGACCTCCCCGGGGTTGGCGGCGAACCACTCCACGAGGTCCTGGATCACCCGCACGGCCCGCTGCGACTGTCGGCGGGCCTCCTCCCGCAGGTAGACCCGGTCGAACATCCACGTCCGCAGCTGATGCATCACCTCGCGACGTTCGGGGTGCATCGTGACCTCGCCGGCCTGACGTGAGGCGGCGATCACCTCACCGACCATCGCGTCGATCCAGGCGGGGCCGGGCGGCCCGAACACCGCGGTGAACCGCGCGGGGACGTCGTCGACGGTGAGGACACCGGCGCGGACCGCGTCCTGCACGTCGTGGGCCAGGTAGGCGATGCGGTCGGCGTAACGGCACACCCACCCCTCGGGGGTGAACGGGGGTGGGTCGTTCCGCCAGCTCGACTGCCGGATCCCGTCGAGGACCTCGACGGTGAGGTTCAGCGGCTCGAGCTCCTCGACGACCCGCACACCGTGGATGGCGTGCTGCCACTCACCGTCGACGTACGGGGTCAACGCCTCCTCGCCGGTGTGCCCGAACGGGGCGTGCCCGATGTCGTGACCGAGGCAGATGGCCTCGGTGAGGGGCTCGTTCAGCCCGAGGGCGACGGCGATGGACCGCCCGACCTGTGCGACGTTGAGGGTGTGGGTGAGCCGGGTGACGTAGTGGTCGCCGTCCGGGTTCAGGAACACCTGGGTCTTGTGCTTCAGCCGGCGGAACGCCTTGCTGTGCAGGATCCGGTCCCGGTCACGCTCGAACGCGGTGCGGTAGGGGTCCGCGGGCTCGGCACGCGCCCGTCCGCGGCTCTCGACGGCCCGCGTCGCCGCCGGCGCGAGCCGCGAGGCCTCCTCGATCTCGCGGTCGCCGCGACGTCGGTCGAAGAGGGCCGGGCGGTCGTCGGCGTCGCGGGTCACGGCGACCTCACTCGCCGATCCGCGGTTCGGGGCGGCCGGGGTGGCCGTCGAAGCCGTGGCCGCGACGCGGGACGAGCACGCTGCGGGTGAACTCGCACACCACGGTTCCCTCCTGCGTGTACCCGATGGTGCGGACCTTGACGATGCCACGATCGGGCTTCGAGCGGGACTCGCGGACCTCGAGGACCTCGGTTTCGGAGTAGATCGTGTCGCCGTGGAAGGTGGGGTTGGCGTGCCTGAGCGACTCGACCTCGAGGTTGGCGATCGCACGGCCGGAGACGTCGGGGACCGACTGGCCGAGCACCAGCGAGTACACGTAGTTGCCGACGACCATCGCCCGTCCCGAGGCGCTGGCGGCCGCGGCGTAGGCGTCGTCGCTGTGCAACGGGTGCTGGTTCATCGTGATCGAGCAGAACAGGATGTCCTCGGCCTGGGTCACGGTCCTGCCGGGCCAGTGCTTGTAGACGTCCCCGACCGTGAAGTCGTCGAGGTACCGGCCGAACTCGCGTGCGGTCATCGTTCCTCCTCGCGTTCGCCTGATGGTCGGTGGCCGGCGTCCGCCCTGTCGCCGTCGTTCCCCCCCGGCGGGGGCGAGGCCGCACCGGATGGGCGGTGAGCATCGTCGGCGTCGCCCCCCGGGCGCAACCCGGACAGCCCCCCGGGCGCAACCCGGACAGCCCCCGGGCGCACCCCGGACCGCCCTCCGGCGGGCCGGGGTCGCGACGCACCCGGATTTCTGCGCCTCGGTGCCGCGGCATAGCGTGCCGGTCGCCGCCAGCCATCCACTCCCCTCGCAAGGACGCCGCGATGCGCAGCCCGAAGGACTTCTTCGCCCCGTTGGCGATCGGGGCGCCGGCACCGTTGCACGAGGTGCCGTTCCGGCCCTCCCGGATGATCCACTTCCTGGACCCGTCGAACCCCAAGATGGTGGCGAAGGTCCCCGAGATCGCCCCCCGGGTCGACGTCCTGTTGGGCAACCTCGAGGACGCGGTGGCGGCCGACCGCAAGGACGCCGCCCGGGCTGGGCTCGTCGAGGTCGGCCGTGGTACCGACCTCGGCGACACGCAGCTTTGGACACGGGTGAACGCCCTGGACTCCCCGTGGGTCCTCGACGACCTCACGACGCTGGTCACCGAGATCGGCGAGGTCCTGGATGTCGTGATGGTCCCCAAGGTCGAGGGCGCCGAGGACATCCACTACGTCGATCGGCTCCTGGCACAACTCGAGGCCCGTGCCCAGCTGACACGGCCGATCCTGGTCCACGCGATCCTGGAGACGGCCCGCGGGGTGAGCAACGTCGAGGAGATCTGCTTCGCCAGCCCGAGGATGCAGGGGCTGTCGCTGGGACCGGCGGACCTCGCCGCCGACCGGCGGATGAAGACGACCCGGATCGGAGGCGGACACCCCGGCTACCTGGTACGTGCCGATCCGGACGCCGACGCACCCGACGCTCCACGGGCGACCGCGCAGCAGGACCTGTGGCACTACACGGTGGCGCGGATGGTCGATGCCTGCGTCGCCGCCGGGATCCTCCCCTACTACGGGCCGTTCGGGGACATCGCCGACACCCAGGCCTGCGAGGACCAGTTCCGCAACGCCTACCTGCTGGGGTGTGTCGGTGCCTGGAGCCTGCACCCGGCACAGATCGAGATCGCCCGGAAGGTGTTCTCCCCCGCCCCCGAGGACGTGGCCTGGGCTCGGCGGGTCGTCGACGCGATGGGCGACGGCTCCGGTGCGGTGATGCTCGACGGCAAGATGCAGGACGACGCCTCCGTCAAGCAGTGCCGCGTGGTCCTCGACCTCGCCCACCAACTCGCCGCCCGCGATCCACAGTTGGCGGCGGCGTACGAGCTGTGACGTGACAGGAGCACCGATGAGCCCCGCCACCGATCCCCCGCGACCACGCCGCAGCGTGCTCTACATGCCGGGGGCGAACGAGCGCGCCCTGCAGAAGGCTGCCGAGCTCGACGCGGACGCGGTGATCCTCGACCTCGAGGACGCCGTCGCCCCCGACGCCAAGGACCGGGCGCGCCAACTGGTGCACACCGCGGTCACCGACGGGCGCTTCGGCACCCGCGAGGTGGTGATCCGGGTCAACGGCACCGACACCGCGTGGTTCGACGACGACCTGGCGGCGGTCGCCGCCGCCGCCCCCGACGCGGTGCTGGTGCCCAAGGTCTCGACCGCCGCCCAGGTGCACGAGATCGAGACCGCCGTCGACGGCGCCGGCATCGCCGCGCGGACCGCGCTGTGGGCGATGCTCGAGACACCCGCGGCGGTGTTGCACGCCGAGTCGATCACCACCGCCTCGGACCGGCTGACGGTGTTCGTGATGGGCACCAACGACCTCGTCAAGGAGTTGCACGCGGTGCACGAGCCCGGACGCGGGCCGCTCCTCGGCGCCCTGGGGTGGTGCCTCACCGCGGTGCGCGCCGCCGGCAAGGTGGTGATCGACGGCGTGTACAACGACGTCCGTGACACGGCGGGGTTCACCGCCGAGTGCGACCAGGCGCACCGCCTCGGATTCGACGGCAAGACGGTGATCCACCCCTCGCAGGTCGGTCCGTGCAACGCGGCGTTCTCCCCCACCGAGGCCCAGATCGCCGAGGCACACGAGATCATCACCGCGTTCGAGGAGGCAGAGGCCGCCGGGCGCGGCGTCGTCACCGTCGGCGGACGGATGATCGAGAACCTCCACGTCGCCGAGGCCCGGCGGACGCTGGCGATCGCGGACTCCATCGACGACCGCGACTGAGCAGCCCTGCGCCGAGGCGTGGCGACGTCACCGTCGCCGACGGCCACGCCGGCGTCGCGATACCCCGCGGCGGGCACGGTCCCGGGCCACGGCCACCGTGTCGCGCCAACGCCTCTCGAGCGCGGCCAGGTGCTCGGCGACCTCGGCCGGGGAGGGCGCCGAGCCACCCAGGCGCTGCGGCACCCACCACGCCCCCGGCGGGGCACCGTCCGGGTAGCGACGTTGCACCCGCTCCAGGAGCCCGAGCAGCCGCTCACGGAGCTCGGCCATCGCGGTGCCCGCGTCGGCCGCCAGCGACGGAACCAGCGGGCGGCCGTAGGCGACCGACACCGGCAGGCGCCACGTCCACCGGGGGCGTCGCCCCACGGTGTGGAACCGGTGGGTCCCCCAGGTCACCGCCGGGACGACCGGGACGTCGGCGGCCGCCGCCATCCGCACCACCCCGCTCTTGAGGGGGAGGAGCTCGAACGACGGCGAGATCGTCTGCTCGGGCAGGACGAGGACGAGTTCGCCGCGGCGCAGCGCGGCGACGGCCGAGGTGTAGGCGCGGGTACCGGCGCTGCGGTGGACCGGGATGTGGCCGGTGTGCCGCAGGACGCGACCGAACACCGGGGTGTCGAACAGCGAGGCCTTCGCGAGGATCCGCACCGGGCGGCCCCAGGCGCGGTACGGGCCCCGGCCGGCGGCGAAGAAGTCCCAGTACGACGTGTGGTTCGCGGCGATCACCGCCCCTCCACGCTGCGGGACGTGCTCGATCCCTTCGACGTCGAACTCCCACCGTTGCAGGCGCATCACCGTGAACGCGGTCCCGGCCGCGAGTCGGTAGCCGAGGCTGATGCGCGGGACGGCGACCTCGCTCAACGCCGCTGCCCCGGACCGCCGCCGGTGCCGTCGTCGGTACCGCCGTCTCCGTCGGGAGGTGGGGCCCCACCGCCGAGACGGGCCGGCACCCACCAGGCGCCGCTCGGCGCACCGTCGGGGTACCCCTCCTGCACCTCGTGCAGGGCGGCGCGCATCGTCGCCTGCAAGGTCTGCGTCGCCGTCACGACGTCCTCGTCCGCACCGACGTACTGCGGTGGGAGGCAACGTACCGACACTGGGAGCCGGGGGACGAGGCGGGGCCGGCGTCCTTTGGTGAGCGCCCGGTGCGTCCCCCACCCGACCACCGGGACGATCGGCACACCGGCGCGCTGGGCCATCCGGGCCGCGCCGGTGCGCATGGGCAGCAACTCGAACGAGGGGGAGATCGTCTGTTCGGGGGCGACGACGACGAGCTCGCCGCTGCGCAACGCCGCCACCGCGGCGTCCAGCGCCCCGGCCCGTGACCGCGTCGAGGTGCGGTCGACGGGGACCGCCCCGACCCATCGGACCGCCCAACCGGTCCAGCGGCTCTCCCAGATCTCGCGCTTGGCGAGGAAGCGCACCGGGCGTCGACGGATCCGGACCATCGGCCAGGCGACCATGAGGAAGTCCAGGTAGCTGTGGTGGTTGAACGCCAGAACGGCACCGCCGTCACGGGGGAGGTGCTCCACCCCTTCGATGTCGAGCCGCCAGCGCTGCAGGCGGACGAACGCGATCACCATCGCGGCGAGGAAGCGCCACCGCATCGGCAGGCGTCGGTGACCCATGGTGGCGCACCTCCCCGGCGTCGCCGACGGCGCCGTGCCTCCGTCAGTCGTCGAGGAGCTCGTCGATCGCGGCCAGGAGCCGGTCGACGTTGTCGTGGGTCGCCCCGTGACCCATCAGGCCGACCCGCCAGGCACGCCCGGCGAACTCCCCGAGACCTCCGCCGACCTCGATGCCGTGCTCGTCGAGGAGGCGCGACCGCAGCTTGCCTTCGTCGACCCCTTCGGGCCACGCGAACGACGTCAACTGCGGCAGGCGGTGACCCTCCTGGGCCAGCAGCCGGGTGTCACGGTCCAGGATGTGCTCCTGGAACAACCGGCCGACCTCGGCGTGACGTGCCCAGCGGGCCTCGAGGCCCTCCTGGAGGACGTGGCGGAGGCCTTCGTGCAGGCCGAGGACCGACGAGATCGGTGCGGTGTGGTGGTAGACCCGTTCCGCGCCCCAGTAGCGGCGGACCGCCGAGACGTCCAGGTACCAGGAGCGCACGGTGCTGCGGCGGCGGTCGATCACCGCCTCGGCCTTCTCGCTGAACGTGATGGGGGCGAGGCCCGGCGGGGTCGAGAGGCACTTCTGCGTCCCCGAGTAGACGACGTCGAGGCCCCAGGCGTCGACCTCCAGTGGCACCCCGCCGAGGCCGGTGACCGAGTCGACGACGAACAGTGTGTCGGTGTCCGACAGCAGCCGGCCGATCTCCTCGAGCGGCTGGTGGGCGCCGGTAGAGGTCTCGGCGTGCACCACCGCCACCGCCTTCGCCCCCGGGTGCGCCTTCACTGCCGCGGCGACGCGCTCGGCGGGGATCACCCGGCCCCAGGGTTCCTCGAGGGCGACCACATCGGCCCCGGCGCGCCGGGCGGTGTCGGCGATCCGGGCCCCGAACACCCCGTTCACCCCGACGATCACGGTGTCGCCGGGCTCGACGACGTTGACGACGGCGGTCTCCATCCCGGCGCTGCCGGTCCCCGACACCGCGTAGGTGAGCTGGTTCGCGGTCCGGAACACCTCCCGCAGCATGTGCGCGACCTCGTCGGCCTTCTCCAGGAACCACGGGTCGAGGTGTCCGACCATCGATCGGGACTGGGCGGCGAGGACGTCATCGGGGACCGGGGACGGACCGGGTCCGAGCAACAGGCGGTCCGGCGGGTGCGCAGCGGCGGGGACGACGTCCACGGGGGCTCCTCGGTCGGGTCCGCGACACGGTAGTCGTCGGTCGGGTGGTGACCACCGCGGCCGTGGTGTGGTGCCGCCGGCGGCCGCCGGCGGGGTCACACCACCCGGCGCATCCGGAACTTCGAGCCGTCGGTGATCGCGCGGGTCCCGCGGGAGAGCGCGATCGTCCCCGAACGCACCATCTCCCGGATCCCGTAGGGCTCGAGGAGGTCGAGGAGGGCTTCGAGCTTGCCGGGGTTCCCGGCGGCCTCGATCGTGATCGAGTCGTGGTCGACGTCGACGATCTTGGCCCGGAACACCTCGGCGATCTCGATGATCTGTGACCGAGTCGACGCCGGCGCGGTGACCTTGACCAGCTGCATCTCGCGCTCGACGGCCTCGGACTCCTCGAGCTCGAGGATCTTCAGCACGTGCACGAGCTTGTTGAGCTGCTTGATGATCTGCTCGAGCTGCACCGCCTCGGCCCCGACGACGATCGTCAACCGGGAGATCTTGAGGTCGTCGGTCGGCCCGACCGCCAACGAGTGGATGTTGTAGTTGCGGCGGGCGAACATCCCCGCGATGCGGGTCAGGACGCCGGGGCGGTTCTCGACGAGGACCGACAGGATGTGACGATCGGACACGGCGGCTCCGTTCATGCCTGCTGGGCGGCGACGCGGGCGTGCCACTCGTCGGCGGTCTCGAGGATCTCGTCGTTGCTGGCGCCGGACGGGATCATGGGGAACACCATCTCGTCGGGGTCGACCCGGAGCTCGACGAGGACCGGCTGGTCGGTGATCGCGTGCGCCTTCGTCAGCGTCGTGGCGAGGTCCTCGACCGCCTCGACGCGGAACCCGGGGATCCCGTAGGCGTCGGCGAGCTTCATCAGGTCGGGGAGGTCCTGGGGCAGGGCGACGTGGGAGAGACGGTCGTCGTAGAACAAGTGCTGCCACTGGCGGACCATGCCGAGGTAGCCGTTGTTGATCACGCAGAACGTCACGGGGATGTCGTGCTGCACCGCGGTCGCCAGCTCCTGGAACGTCATCTGGAAGCACCCGTCGCCGTCGATCGCGACGACCGGGGTGTCACGGCCGACACCGGCCTTCGCCCCGATCGCGGCGGGGACGGCGAACCCCATCGTCCCCAACCCTCCGGAGTTGATCCACTGCCGGGCCCGGGTGTAGGGGATGAGCTGAGCCGCCCACATCTGGTGCTGGCCGACGCCGGCCACGTACACCGCGTCGTCGCCCCATTCCTGGTAGATCCCGGTGATCGCGGTCTGGGGCTTGAGGACGCCGGTCTCGGGCTGGTCGACACGCAGCGGGTGGTCGCGCTTGAGCTCGGCGATCCGACGACGCCAGTCGGCGGTGTCCGGGGTGAGGGCGGCGAGGGTTCCCTTGGCGTCCTTGTCGTCGAGGACCTTGAGGATCTGGCCGAGGACGACCTTGACGTCCCCGACGATCGGGACGTCCACCGCCCGGTTCTTCCCGATCTCGGCCGGGTCGACGTCGACGTGCACGACGCGGGCGTGCGGGGCGAAGTCGTCGAGCTTGCCGGTGACGCGGTCGTCGAAGCGCGCACCGAGGGTGATGAGCAGGTCCGACTCCTGGAACGCCTTCACGGCGGCGTAGTGGCCGTGCATGCCGGGCATCCCGACGGCGAGCTCGTGTGTCTCGGGGAACACCCCACGGGCCATCAGCGTGGTGACCACCGGGAGTTGCAGCCGCTCGGCGAACGCCCGCAGCTCGTCCCCGGCACCGGCGCGGGCCAGCCCACCCCCGGCGTAGATCACGGGGCGCTCGGCGGCGGCGACGAGGTCGATGGCCTCCCGGATCATCTTGCCGTGCCCCCGCACGGTGGGGCGGTACCCGGGGAGGTCGACGTCGTCGTTCCAGGCCCACTCCATGGTGTCGTTCAACACGTCCTTGGGGATGTCGACGAGGACCGGGCCGGGGCGACCGGAACGGGCGACGTGGAACGCCTCCTTGATCGCCTCCGGGACCCGTTCGGCCGAGTACACCAGCTCGTTGTGCTTGGTGATCGGCATCGTGATCCCGGTGACGTCGGCCTCCTGGAAGGCGTCGGACCCGATCGCGGTGGTCGCGACCTGACCGGTGATCGCCAGCACCGGCACCGAGTCCATCAGCGCGTCAGCCAGGCCGGTCACCAGGTTCGTCGCGGCCGGCCCGGAGGTCACGATGCACACCCCGACACGCCCGGTGGCCTGTGCGTACCCCTCGGCCATGTGGACCGCGCCCTGTTCGTGGCGCACCAGGACGTGCTCGAACCCGGCCTCGATCATCGGGTCGTAGGCGGGGAGGATCGCGCCGCCCGGATACCCGAAGACGGTGTCGACCCCGAGCGCCTCGAGGCTCTTCATGACGGCTTGTGCACCGGTGATCCGCATCGTGTCTCTCTCCCGATCGTGCCCGTCCGCGGGATCCTCCGCGTGACGCCCGACCCCGGTGACGAGAGAACCTCCCGGGATCCGGGAGGTTCGCGCGTGCTCGGAGTCGAGCACGCGCTACGGAACGACGACGACCGGACGCACGGGGACGGCTCGGTTCCCCGGGGTCGCGATCAGGCTCCGCAGCACGTGCGCTCCTGTGGTCTGCAACGGCCGGCATCACCGACCGTCGCGCGATCATACCGCGCCCGGCCGTGACCGGCTGCTGCCATCGTTGCCCGTCTCGCCGTCACGGTCAAGTCCGCCTCGGCGGCGACCACCTCACGCCTCGTCGCCCAGGGCCTTCCGTGTCGCGGCGGCGATCCCGGCGGCGTCGAGGCCGAGCTCGGCGAGGATCCGGTCGTGCTTGCCGTGGGGCAGGAACGTCGCCGGGACCCCCAGACGCAGCACCGGGGGGGCGTCCCGGACCCCGGCGAGCTCCTGGATGCGGTCGGCGAGCTCCGCACCGGCCCCGCCGCCGACCACCCCGTTCTCCACGGTGACGACCAGCGGCGCCTCGGCGGCGGCCGCGAGCATCCGCCGATCGGCGGGCCGCACGCTGCGGACGTCCCACACGGCCGCGTCCACGCCGGCGTCGGTGAGCTCCGCGGCCGCGCCGAGGGCGGGCAGGACACGGTCGCCGACGGCGAGGATGGTGACGTCGCCGCCCTGCCGCAGTGGTCGGGCGGCCAGCCCGGGCACCAGGCCGGTGACACCGAGGTCGCCGGCGGCCGGCGGGGTCCCCTTCGGGAACCGCAGCAGCACCGGACCGTCCAGGTCGACGGCGGTGCGGAGCAACGCGTCGAGGTCCTCGGCGTGCGACGGGGTGAGCACGGTCATCCCCGCGATCCGCAAGCCGAGGGCCAGGTCGAGGACGCCGTGGTGACTGGGACCGTCGTCGCCGGTGATCCCCGCCCGGTCGAGGACGAACACCACGTGCTCGCCGTGGAGGCCGACGTCGAGGTTCGCCTGGTCGAACGCCCGGGAGAAGAACGTCGAGTACACGGCCACGACCGGGATCCTTCCGGCGTGGGCGAGCCCGGCGGCGCTGGTGGTGGCGTGCTGCTCGGCGATCCCGACGTCGAGGACCTGCCGGGGGCTGCGGCGCATCAACGGCAGCAGGCCGGTCGAGCCGGGCATCGCGGCGGTGACGGCGACGACCTCCGGTCGCTCGTCGGCGAGCTCACCGAGCGTCGCCGCGAACACCGCGGTCCACCGCCGACTGGCCCCCCCGTTGGTGCGTCCGGTGGCGATGTCGAACGCGGAGGTGTCGTGCAGCTTCTTCTCCGGGTCGGTCTCCGCCGGTTCGTAGCCCTTGCCCTTCTGGGTGAGCACGTGCACGAGCACCGGTGTGCGCAGCCGCGCCGCGTGGGAGAGGGCGTGCTCGAGCTTGGTGACGTCGTGGCCGTCGTAGGGGCCGAGGTAGCGCACCCCGAGCGCTTCGACGAACGACTGCAGCGCCGGGGCCTCGGAGATCACCGCCTTCAGGGCCTCGCGACCGGCGTCGGTGAAGCGCTCGACGAGCGGGAGGCGGGCCAGCGCCTGATCGACGCGGTCACGCATCAGCCGGTACCGGGGGTCGGTACGGACGTCGGCGGCGATCTCCGACAGGCGGCTCACCGTCTCCGCGTAGGACCGCCCGTTGTCGTTGAGCACGATCACGGCCGGGAGCTGGTGGTGGCCGATGTTGTTCAGCGCCTCGTAGGCCATCCCACCGGTGAGCGCGCCGTCACCGACGACGGCGACGACGCGACGCGTCGCGGACGGCGTACCCGTCGGACCGTCGGCGTCGTCGGTCACGCCCCGTTCGTCCAGCCCCTGGTCGGTCAGGCCCTGGGTGAGCCCGGCCACCCAGGACAGCGCCGTCGAGGCGTGGCTGTTCTCGACGACGTCGTGGGGCGACTCCTCACGGGAGGGGTAGCCCGACAACCCCCCTGCCTGACGGAGCGTGCCGAACGCCGCCCGCCGCCCGGTGAGCATCTTGTGGACGTACGCCTGGTGCCCGGTGTCCCAGACCAACAGGTCCCGCGGGGAGTCGAACACCCGGTGCAGGGCGAGGGTGAGCTCGACGACCCCCAGGTTCGATCCGAGGTGCCCGCCGACCTTCGCCACCGCACCGACGATCGCGTCGCGGAGCTCGGCCGCGAGGGTGCCGAGCTCGTCCTCGTCGAGCGCACGCAGATCGCTCGGCGAATCGATCCGTTCGAGCACCACGTGCGCTCCTGGGGTCCTCCGGTGGCAATCGGACAGGATACGGGACCACGAACGGTGATCGCACCCACCGCGTCGTCAGCCGTGGATCGCGGTACGAAGCAGCTCGTTGGTCTTGCGGGGATCGGCCTGACCCTTCGTCGCCTTCATCACCTGCCCGACCAGCGCCCCGATCGCCTTGTCGTTCCCGGACCGGATCGCCGCGACGGTGTCCGGGTTCGCCGCGACGACGTCGTCGACGATGCGTTGCAGCTCGCCGACGTCGGAGACCTGCTCCAGGCCGCGTTCGGCGGCCACCGCCGCGGGCGAGCTCGCCCCGCGCGAGGCGATCACCCCGGCCAGCGCCTCCTTGGCCAGGGTATTCGACAACGTCCCGTCGTCGATGAGGCGGGTGAGCTCGGCGAGGTGGGCCCCGGTGAGCCCCGACGCCGCGAGGCTGAGGTCCTCGGCGGCGAGCTGACCGACGACGTCACCGGCGAGCCAGTTCGCCGCGGCGGTCGCCTCGGCACCGGCGGCCACCGCCTCGTCGAACACCGGCACCGCCGCGTTCGCGACCAGCACCGCCGCCTGCTCACGGGGAACCCCGAGGCCGGTGAGACGCGCACGCGTCGCCGCCGGCAGCTCCGGGAGCCGTCGGGCGATCTCCTCGACCCGCTGAGGCGGCGAGAGCACCTCGACGAGGTCCGGGTCGGGGAAGTAGCGGTAGTCGGTGACCGACTCCTTGACCCGCAGCACCTCGGTCACCCCCCGGGACTCGTCCCAGTGGCGGGTCTCCATCCGGATCACCCCGCCGTCCTGGATCACGGCGAGCTGGCGTTGGGCCTCGTAGCGCACCGCCCGCCCCAGGGAGCGCACCGAGTTGAGGTTCTTGATCTCGGTCCGGGTACCGAGCTCCTCGCCGACGCGCCGCACCGAGACGTTCGCGTCGCACCGGATCGACCCCTCCTCCATCCGGGCGTCGCTCACCCCGGTGGCGACGACCACGGCCTGCAGCTCACGCAGGTAGGCCTGCGCCGTCTCGGGGTCGCGGATGTCGGGGTGGCTGACGACCTCCAGCAGCGGGATGCCACAGCGGTTGTAGTCGATCAGGGAACGGTCGGCGCCGTGCAGTCGGCCGGTGTCACCGACGTGCAGGGACTTGCCGGTGTCCTCCTCCATGTGGAGGCGTTCGATCCCGACCCGCCGCCGTTCGACGCCACCGTCGTCACCGGTCACCTCGACGACGAGCTCGCCGTCAGTGACCAGGGGGGTGTCGTACTGCGAGATCTGGTAGTTCTTCGCCAGATCCGGGTAGAAGTAGTTCTTGCGGTGGAAGCGGCACCGTTCCGCGATCCGGCCCTGCAGCGCGAGCCCCAGCAGGATGGCGTCACGGACCGCCTGCTCGTTCGCCACCGGGAGCGCCCCCGGCTGCCCGGTGCAGACCTCGCACACGTTGGTGTTCGGCTCGTCGCCGAACACCGTCGAGCAGCCACACCACATCTTGGTGTTGGTCTGCAGCTCGACGTGGACCTCCAGGCCCACCACGAGCTCCCAGCCGTCGTCCAGCAGCGCCTGTGACGTCATCGGGTCACCTCCCCCACCGCCACGGCACGGGCTCCGCGTGGCGTCGGATCGAACGCCGTCGCCGCCTCGAGGGCACGGGCGACGCGGTACATCACGTCGTCACCCAACAGCGGCGCCATCACCTGCACCCCCACCGGCAGCCGGCCACCCGCACCGTCGTCGGCGACGCCGGCCGGGACCGAGATCGCCGGGATGCCGGCCAACGACGCCGGGACCGTCGCGACGTCGTTGAGGTACATGGCCAGCGGATCGTCGACGTTCTCCCCGAGCCGGAACGCCACCGACGGCGCGGTCGGGCTGATCAGCGCGTCGACGTCGTCGAACGCGGTGCGGAAATCGGCGGCGATGAGGGTGCGCACCTTGCTCGCCTGCAGGTAGTAGGCGTCGTAGTACCCACTGGAGAGTGCGTGGGTCCCGATCATGATGCGGCGCTTGACCTCGGCGCCGAACCCGGCCTCCCGGGTCGCGGCGTTCATCTCCTCGGCGCTGGCGGCGTCGACGCGGTTGCCGTACCGCACCCCGTCGAACCGGGCGAGGTTCGACGACGCCTCCGACGGCGCGATGAGGTAGTAGGCGGGGAGCGCGTACCCGGCGTGCGGCAGTGAGACGTCGACGATCTCGGCACCGAGGCCGGCGAGCCGTTCGAGCGCCTCACGCAGCACCGCGCCGACACCCGCATCGACCCCGTCACCGGCGAGCTCGCGGATCACCCCCAGCCGCATCCCGTCGACGCCGTCCTCGAGGCGGGCGGTGAGGTCCGGCAGGGGGGCGTCGACCGAGGTCGAGTCCCGGGGGTCGTGGCCGGCGATCACGGTGTGCAGGCGGGCGGCGTCCTCCACGGTCCGGGCGAACGGGCCGGCCTGGTCCAGCGAGGAGGCGAACGCGACCAGGCCGTACCTCGAGACGGTGCCGTACGTGGGCTTCGCCCCGACGAGTCCGGTGAAGGCGGCCGGTTGGCGGATCGAGCCGCCGGTGTCGGTGCCGATCGCCAGCGGCGCCAGGCGGGCGGCGACGGCCGCCGCCGAGCCCCCCGACGAGCCGCCGGGGACCCGGTCGAGATCCCAGGGGTTGCGCGTGGGACCGAACGCGGAGCTCTCCGTGGAGGACCCCATCGCGAACTCGTCCATGTTGGTCTTACCGAGCACCACCAGGTCGGCGGCGGCCAGCTGGCGGGTCACGGTCGCGTCGTAGGGCGGGAGCCAGCCCTCGAGCATCCGGGAACCGCACGTCGTCGCGACCCCACGCGTGGTGAGGATGTCCTTGACGGCCACCGGCACCCCGGCGAGTGGACCGAGCGGTGCCCCGGCGGCACGCCGGGCGTCGACGTCGTCGGCGTGCGCCCGGGCCGCGGCGGCGGTGACGGCGAGGTAGGCGTGGGGCTCGTCGGAGCGAAGCGCGGCGGCGGGCTTCGCCGGCCACACGTCCCCGTCGGCGTCGACGCCGTCGACCGCGGCGATCCGCGCCAGGTAGGCGTCCACCACCTCGCGGCTGGTCACCTCGCCGGAGGCGAGGTCGTCGGCGAGCTCGGCCGCCGTGCGGTTCGTCAGGTCGGACACGTGCACTCCGTTCGACGTCGACGCCAGCGTGGTCGCGGCGTCCTCAACCCTCCTGCGAGACGATCCGCGGCACCGCGAAGCGGTGGTCCTCCACCTGTGGTGCGGCGGCCAGGACATCGTCGCGCGACAGCGACGGCCGCCGCTCGTCCGGGCGCGTGACGTCGGCGGGGGCGAAGGGGTGGGTGGTCGGCTCGACGTCGTCGGCGGCGACCTCGCCGACGTGCTCGGCGTACGCCAGGATCCTCGACAGCTGCGGGGCGAGCTCGGCCACCTCGTCGTCGGTGAGCGCGAGCCGGGCGAGCCGGGCGACGTGTCGGACCTCGTCGGGTGGGAGGGCCACGGGGTGCTCCTTGTCGGCGGCCGTGCACGTGAGGATAGGCACCGAGGCTTGCACCCCCGCACGCGGGCCGGTTACGGTCAGACTGACCACAACCTGCGGTGGCTCCGGGCCACCCCCGTCGACGCCGGTGTCGACGGCGCTCGCCCCACCGACCCCGACACCAGCCCCGACACCAGGAGGTGACGAGGTGACCGCCACCCCGAACTTCGACGAGGCCACCGCGCTGATCGTCGTCGACATGCAGAACGACTTCGCCGACCCGTCCGGCGGGCTCGCCGTACCCGGCGGGGAGGAGGTCGTCGACGTCGTGAACGACGCGATCGCCGCCGCACGCACGGCCGGTGCACGGGTCGTCTACACCCAGGACTGGCACCCGGAGTCCACCCCGCACTTCGCCAAGGACGGCGGGGACTGGCCGGTGCACTGCGTCGCCGGGACCTGGGGCGCCGAGTTCCACCCCCGCCTCGTCGTCGACGACGCCCCCGTGGTGCGCAAGGGCGTCGACGGCGGCGACGGGTACTCGGGGTTCTCGGTCCGCGACCCGGTGAGCGGCGAGGAGTCGGCGACCGAGCTCGGTCGCCTGCTGGCCCAGGCGGGGGTACGGCGCGTGGTGGTCGTCGGGCTCGCCGGTGACGTCTGCGTCAAGGCCACGGCCCTGGACGCCGCGGAGCTCGGCTACGAGGTCACCGTCCCGCTGGCGGCGACCCGCATGGTCGAGCTCAGCCCCGGCGACGGGCGTACCGCCGTCGCCGAGCTCACCGACGCCGGGGTCGAGGTGATCGAGGGTTGACCGCACGGACCGGGGTGCGGACACCGGCGGTGTCGGCGTGCACGGTCGCGGTCGACGTCGTCCTGCTCACGGTCCGCGACGGTCGGCTCAACCTCCTCCTCGTCGAGCCGGACACCCCCGGGCTGGCCGGGTGGTGGTCACTCCCCGGACGACGCGTCCGCGGCGACGAGGATCTGCACGACACCGCCCACCGCGCGTTGTGGGAACTGGCCGGTGTCACCACCCCCCGGGCCCACCTCGAGCAACTGCGCGCCTACGGCGAGGTGTTCCGCGACCCCGGCGCCCGCGTCGTCTCGGTCGCCCACCTCGCGGTCACCCCGACCGTCGGCGACCCGCCACACGGGCATTCCGCCCGGTTCGTCGACGTCGACGACGTCGTGTCGGGGCCGTGCCTGGCCTACGACCACGACCGGATCCTCGCCGACGCCCTCGAGCGCGCCCGTTCGAAGCTGGAGTACACCTCGCTGGCGACGGCGTTCGTCACCGAGCCGTTCACCCTCGGGGAGCTCCGAGGGGTGTACGAGGCGGTGTGGGGCACCCCCCTCGATGCGGCGAACTTCCGGCGAAAGGTCGTGTCCACCCCCGGATTCGTCGTCGAGGCCGGGGGGCTCGCCCCGCCGGGACCGGGGGGAGGCCGCCCCGCCCGGCGCTACCGGCGCGGCGACGCCCACCACCTGCGCCCGGCGATGCTGCGCCCCTGAACACGCGCCACGACGCGTCGGGCGGTGATCACGCAACGGCCGGGTGCGACGCCCGGGCCACCGCTCAGGACGGCAGCTCCCCGTCGCGCAGCAGGCCCTCGAGGCCGGCCTCGTCGACGACGGGGACCCCGAGCTCCTCGGCCCGCGTCAGCTTCGCCCCGGGGTCACTGCCGGCGATCACCGCCGAGGTGCGCGAGGACACCGCGGAGGTCACCGTCGCCCCCCGGTCCTCGAGGGCGGCGGTGAGCTGAGGCCGCGTCCACCCGTCGAGCGACCCGGTGAGCACGAGCCGCCAGCCGTCGAGGAGGCCGCTCGTCGACGCCGGGGTGTCGGCGACCCCGGCGGTGACCCCGAGCGCGGCGAGCTCGTCGACCAGCTCGGCGTTGCGTGGCGTGGCGAACCAGGCGTGGACCGCGGCGGCGATCACCGGGCCGATCCCGTCGATCGCCGCGATGTCGTCGGGGTCGGCGGAGCGGATCGCCGCGAGGCTGCCGAACTCGCGGGCCAGCAGCCGGGCGGTGGTGGGACCGAGGTGGCGGATGTTCAGCGCCACCAGGACCCGGTCCAGCGGCCGGGTGCGGGCCGCCTCGATCCCGGCCAACAGGTTGTCGACGCGCTTGGGACCCCAGGTCGGGAGCGCGAGGAGGCGGTCGCGGTGCTCGGCGAGGCGGAACACGTCCGCGAGGTCGCTGACCAACCCTTCGTCGACGAGGAGGCGGACCGTCTCCTCGCCCAGCCCCTCGATGTCCAGTGCCGTCCGTGACGCGAGGTGTTCGAGCGACCCCAACAGCCGGTTGGGGCAGTCGACGTTCTCGCAGAAGTGGTGCGCCTCGCCCTCCGGGCGGTGCAGGGGCTCACCGCAGAACGGGCAGTGGTCAGGCATCGACCACGGCACCGCGTCGGCGGGTCGGCGGTCCAGGACCGGGCCGACCACCTCGGGGATGACGTCGCCGGCACGGCGCACCATCACGGTGTCGCCGACGCGGACGTCCTTCGCCCGGACCTGGGCCTCGTTGTGCAGTGTCGTGGTGGTGATCGTGACCCCCGCCACCAGCACGGGCTGAAGGATCGCGAACGGGGTCGCCTTCCCGGTCCGCCCCACGTTCACCTCGATCGCCAGCAGCTTCGTCGCCTCCTCGACCGGGGGCATCTTGAACGCGATCGCCCACCGCGGTGCCCGGGAGGTGAACCCCAGCGCCTCGCGCTGGGCGAGGTCGTCGACCTTCACCACCACCCCGTCGATCTCGAACGCGACCTCGTGACGATCGGCCGTCCAGCGTTCGATGAGCTCCCAGACGGCGTCGACGTCGTCGACGACCTCGGTCCGCGGATCGACCGGGAGCCCCGCGTCGGCGAGGTATCCGAGCGCCTGGTGGTGGGTGGTGAACGACACACCCTCGACGGCGCCCACGCCGTGGCACCACACCGCCAGCGGTCGGCGAGCGGTCACCGTCGGGTCCTTCTGGCGCAACGCGCCGGAGGCGGCGTTGCGGGGGTTCTTGAACGCGGCCTCACCGGCCTCGATGCGTTCGGCGTTCATCTCGGCGAACGCCTCGAGCGGGTAGTACACCTCCCCGCGCACCTCCAGGAGGCCCGGCGGGTCGGCGACGTCGAGGCGGTAGGGCACGTCGTCGACGGTGAGGATCTGCGCGGTGACGTCCTCGCCGACCCGGCCGTCGCCACGGGTCGCCGCCGACGTCAGGACCCCGTCGCGGTACACCAGGTCGATCGCGACCCCGTCGACCTTCCGCTCGCAGACGAAGCGCACCCGCGGGGCGTCGTCCGGGCTCGCCGCCTCCTCGTCGTCGGCGGCGCCGGCCGCGACCGCCAACCCCTTGCGGATCCGTTCGGCCCAGGCCTCGAGCTCCTCACGCGAGAAGGCGTTGTCGAGGCTGAGCATCGGCTGGGGGTGGGTGACCTCGGCGAACGCCGTGGTGGGTGGGGCCCCGACCTGCCGGGTCGGCGAGGTCGGGGACGCCAACGCCGGGTGGGCCGCCTCGAGCTCCTCCAACTCCCGGTAGAGCCGGTCGAACTCGGCGTCGGTGATCGGGGCGTCGTCCAGGACGTAGTAGCGGTACCGCGCATCACGGACCCGCCGGGCGAGTGCGTCGTGCCGCCGCCGGGCCGTGTCAAGGTCTGCGGGGACCGTCGGTTCGGCACTCACCGGACCGTGGCCAGCCCGGCCGGTCGCTCGGCGCGGTCGATCCGCCCTCCCCCCAGGCAGCGGTCGTCGCCGTCGTCGTACACCACCGCGGCCTGCCCGAGCGCGACGCCGTACACCGGGGTCTCGAGCTCGATCAGCGTGCCGTCGGCGTCGTGGGTGAGCCGGGCCGGTGTCGCCGGACCGTGGGCGCGGACCTGGACCCGCACCGACGCCTCGTTGGCGCCACCGGGTGGGCGCGGCCCCGCCCACGTCGGTGACTGCACGCGCAACCACCGGCACGCCAGGTCCTCACGGGGGCCGACCCTCACCGTGCGCCTCTCGGCGTCGACGTCGGTGACGAACCGCCGCCGGTGGTGGTCGAGTCCGAGGCCGCGCCGCTGACCGACGGTGAACCCCCACACCCCCCGGTGCCCACCGAGGACGCTGCCGTCGGCGTCGACGATCGGCCCCGGCTCGGCCGGCACCCGTTCGGCGAGGTAGGCGGCGGTGTCGCCGTCCGGGATGAAGCAGATGTCGTAGCTGTCGGGCTTGTCCGCGACCCGGAGCCCCCACTGCTCGGCGATCCGACGCACCTCGTCCTTGGTCACCTCCCCGACCGGCAGCAGCGTGCGGGCCAGTTCCCCGGCCCCAGCCATGTACAGCACGTAGGACTGGTCCTTGTGGGGGTCGGCCCCGCGGTGCAGCGTGGCGCCGGGACCGGGCTCGGTCACCGGCTCGCCGCCGCGACGCAACCGGGCGTGGTGGCCGGTGGCCAGGGCGTCGAACCCGGCGGCGAGGGCCTGGTCGAGGAGGGCGGCGTACTTCACCCGCTCGTTGCAGCTCACGCACGGGTTCGGGGTGGCCCCGGCGGCGTACGCGGCCGCGAACGGCTCCTGCACCTCTCGTCGGAACGTGTCACCGAGGTCCCAGACGTAGAACGGGATCCCGAGGACCTGCGCGGTGCGACGGGCGTCCTGGGCGTCGTCCAGGGTGCAGCAGCCGTGCCCGGGGACCTGCTCGCCACCGGGGATGTCGGCGAGCTTGAGGTGCACGCCGGTGACGTCGTGCCCCTGGTCGACGAGCAGCGCCGCGGCGACCGCGGAGTCGACGCCACCGGACATCGCGACGAGGACGCGGCTCACCGCGACACCCCCGCGACGGGGCGACGCAGCTTCGGCACGACATCGGTGAGGACGTCGACGGCCCGCTCGACGTCGACCGGCGTGCTGGTCCAGCCCAGCGAGAACCGCAGCGGGACGCCGTCGACCCCGGCGGCGGTGAGGACGTGCGACGGGGCGGCCGCGCCGGAGCCGCACGCCGAGCCGGAGGCCACCGCGATACCTGCGCGGTCGAGCTGAAGGGCGAGTGCGGCCGCGTCGACGCCGTCCACCGAGACGTGCACGTGGGAGGCGAGTCGCTGATCGGCCTCGGCGGGACCGTTCCGGCGGACCCCCTCGATCGCCGTCAACCCCGCGGCGAGGCGATCGGCGAGCGTGATCAGCTGGGCCCGGAGACGTCCGCGGTCGGCGACGGCGGCACGGACGGCCGCACCGCAGGCGGCGTCCAACGCCGCGGCGAACGTCCCGGAGCGGACACCGCGGTCCTGTCCCCCACCGTGCGCCAGCGGTTCGACGGCCAGACCCCGCCGCAGCACCGCGAACCCGACCCCCTGCGGCCCGCCGAGCTTGTGCGCCGAGGCGGCCAACGCCGCCACACCGCTGGCGGCGACGTCGACCTCGAGCGTCGCCATGGCCTGCACGGCGTCGGTGTGCACCGGGACCTCGCGTTCGGCGAGGGCGGCGGCGATCGCCGCGACGTCGTGGACACCTCCGAGCTCGTTGTTCGCGGTCATCACGCTGACCAGGACGGTGTCGTCGCCGACCGCCTCGAGGACGGCCTCGACCGGGGCGCGACCGTCCCGACCGACGTCGACGACGGTGAGCCGGGCGTCACCACGGGCGGCGAGCCACCGCAGCGGCTCGAGGACGGCGGCGTGCTCGACCGCGGTCGTCACCACGTGCGGGACGTGACGGGAGCGGTCGCGCGCCGCCCACACCACGCCCTTGACGGCGAGGTTGTCGGCCTCGGTCCCGCCCGAGGTGAACACGACGTCGTGCGGTGACGCCCCGACCGCGGTGGCGACGTGCTCACGGGCTTCCTCGACGGCGATCCGTGCCCGTTGCCCGGCGGCGTGGACCGCCGAGGCGTTCGCCGCGTCGAGCCAGGCATCGAGCGCCTCCCGCGCCTCGGGGCGCGGTGGCGTGCTGGCGGCGTGGTCGAGGTACGTCGTCACACCCGGGACGGTAGCGAGCCACGTCGAACGGCACCGTCCACCCGGTCGGTCGCGCCCCGCGCCCGAGCCCGTCATGCTGGCACGGGTGGTCTCGACCGCCGGCGCGTGGCAGGGTGCCGCGCGCACCGTGATCGGACGGAGGACACGATGGGGAACGTGGAGAAGGCCAAAGGCAGGGCGAAGGCGGTCGCCGGTCGCCTCACCGGCGACGAACGACTCCGCGAGGAGGGCGAGGCCGAGCGTTCCCGGGCGGTGTTCGACGAGAAGGTCGAAGAGGCCGGCGACACCGTCCGAGGCGCCGCCGAACGTCTGCGGGAGACCCTCGAGGGCGACGACGAGCCCGACGACGAGCCCGGCGACGAGCGCCGGTGACGGCGCCGCACCTGCCGCCGGACGCCCCGGACGCACCGACCCCGCGTGGTGTGGTGCCGCTGGGTGTCGAGCTGGGGGTCGCGGCCGGTCACCGTGTCACCCTGCTCAGCCTCGAACGCTGGGACGGGTGGGCGGACCTGCGGTTCGCCCGGGTCGACGTCGACGGGGTGGTTCGCCTCACCCGCCGCGTCCCTCCCGCCGAGGCCTGGGACGTCACCTGTGACACGGTGGCGGTGACGGTGTTCGACGCCGTCGGCCGCGGAGACCGCTGGTTCAGCAACGGCGAGGTCCGCCTCACCCCGGCCCCACCACCCGGCGCGACGCTGGACATCACGGTCCGCCTCGCCCCCGACACCGGACCGTTGCACACCCGGATCACCCTCCCCGGCGAGGCCTCCGGGGAGCCCTCGCCGGGGGCGGGTCGTGTCGATGGGTGACGACGCCGTCCGCCGTTTCACCGACCGTGCCCGGGCCCGGGGGATCGCGGTCGAGGTCGCGACGTTCCCGTCCGGCACCCGCACGGCGGCCGACGCGGCCGCGGCGTTGGGCTGCAGCGTCGCCCAGATCGTGAAGTCCCTGGTGTTCATCGTCGACGGCGAGGCGGTGATGGTCCTCACCTCGGGAGCCAACCGCGTCGACGAACGCCGTCTGTGTCGGGCGCTGGCCGCCGAGTCGGTGCGGAAGGCCGACGCCACCGAGGCGCGCGCCGCCACCGGGTACGCGATCGGGGGAACCCCGCCGTTCGGCCACGACCGGCACCTGCGCACCGTGTGCGACCGGGACCTCACCACCCATCCGACGGTGTGGGCCGCCGCCGGTTCGGCGAGCGACGTCTTCCCCCTCACCCCCGACGACCTCCTCGAGGCCACCGACGCGACGGTGATCGACGTCGCTGAAGCCACCGACACCTGACCGCGGCGCCCGTACACGGCGCCCGTACACGGCGCCCGGCGGGGACGAGCCGACACCC
>SLDB01000351.1 GCA_007125475.1 Nitriliruptoraceae bacterium
ACGAGGCCGCGCTCGGCGACGAGGCGGTGGATCTCGACGAGATCGAGCACCTCGTCGCCGGTGGCCGGCCACTGGTTCGGTGGCGCGGGTCGTGGGTCCGCGTCGACGCCGATGACCTGGAACGGATCCGGCGGCTGGCCGGCGAGGACGTGTCGCTGGGCCTCACCGAGGTCCTCGCCGCGGCGTTGTCGGGCCAGCACCTCGACGACGACCTCGGGTGGGTCGACGTCGTCGCCGACGGTGAGGTGGGCGCACAGATCGAGCGCCTGCGGTCGTCGGCGGCGCCGGCGCAGGCCGAGATCGTGGGGATCGACGGTGAACTGCGGGCCTACCAGGAACGCGGGGTGGCGTGGCTTCAGCGCCTCACCGAGCTCGGGCTCGGCGGGGTCCTCGCCGACCAGATGGGGTTGGGCAAGACGTTGCAGGCGATCGCGTTGCTCACCTCGCGCCCACAGGACCGCCCGCAGCTGGTCGTGTGCCCGACCTCGGTGGTCGGGAACTGGGAGCGCGAGCTCGCCCGCTTCGCGCCGACGACCCCGGTGGTCCGGCACCACGGCCCCGACCGGCCGGTGACGCCGCGGGGATTCCCTCCCGGGGCAGTCGTCGTGACCAGTTACGCCCTGCTGCGTCAGGACCTCGGCATCCTCGCTGACACCGCCTGGGACGTGGTGGTGTTCGACGAGGCGCAGCAGATCAAGAACCCCGCCTCCAAGGGGGCGAAGGCGGCCCGGGCGCTGTCGGCACGCAGCCGGATCGCGCTCACCGGGACACCGGTGGAGAACCGGCTCTCGGAGCTGTGGGCGATCGTGGACGTCACCAACCCCGGCCTGCTGGGGACCCCGGCGCGGTTCGCCGAGCGGTTCGCCGTACCGATCGAACGCTGGCGTGACGAGGACGCCGCCGCGCGGTTGCGCCGGTTGGTCTCCCCGTTCGTCCTGCGCCGGCGCAAGGACGACCCGCAGGTGCACGCCGACCTCCCGGCGAAGCAGGAGCTGGTGGTCCCGTGCTCGCTCACCGCCGAGCAGGTCCGGCTCTACCAGTCCGCGGTCGACGCGGCGTTCTCCGGCCGTGGGCTGGGTTCGACGTCGTTCGAGCGG
Source organism: Nitriliruptoraceae bacterium (assembly GCA_007125475.1). Classification (GTDB taxonomy): domain Bacteria; phylum Actinomycetota; class Nitriliruptoria; order Nitriliruptorales; family Nitriliruptoraceae; genus SLDB01. Next base: position 1,098 of record SLDB01000351.1, read on the forward strand.
CGCGGGCAGATCCTGGCCCTGCTCACCGCGCTGAAGCAGATCTGCAACCACCCGACCCAGTACCTGCGGGACTCCGGTCCGCTCGAGCGGCGATCCGGGAAGCTCACCCGTGCCACCGAGATCCTCACCGAGCTCGTCGACGACGGCGACCGTGCCCTGGTGTTCACCCAGTTCCGGCAGATGGGGGAGTTGTTGGCAACCCACCTCGCCGGTGCGCTGGGGGTCGCCGAGGTCCCCTTCCTCCACGGCGGGGTTCCGCTGGGCCGGCGCGACGAGATGGTCCGACGGTTCCAGGAGGACGAGGACGCGCCACCGGTGCTGCTGGTGTCGCTGCGTGCCGGCGGCGTCGGGGTGAACCTCACGCGGGCGAAGCACGTCGTCCATTACGACCGGTGGTGGAACCCCGCCGTCGAGGACCAGGCGACCGACCGGGCCCACCGCATCGGGCAGGACCACGTCGTCACCGTCCACGCGCTGGTCACCGAGGGGACCGTGGAGGAGCGGATCGCGGCCCTCCTCGAGCGCAAGCGTCACCTCGCCGACGCCGTGGTGGGCACCGGAGAGGCCTGGATCACCGAGCTCGACGACGACGAGCTCCGCGACCTCGTCGCCCTCTCGGACGCGGCCGGCTCCGACGACGACATCGACGACGACATCGACGGACCGGACGTTGACGAGCCGGGTCCCCAGCCCGGTGAGCGACCGCGCCTGGTGGCGTTGCCGGGGGGGCGCCGATGAGCGAACCGCTTCGGGACGGCGAGGAGTTGGTGCGTCGCTGGTGGGGTCGTGCGTGGTTGGCGGCGCTGGACACTTCGGCACCGGCTGACGCACGACGGGCACAGCAAGGCGCGGCGCTGTTCCGGCGCGGCGCGGTCCACGACCTGCAGATCGCCCCCGGTCGGGTGACCGGGCACGTCGTCACCGACCGTGCCGGCGACGTCGAGGTCACCGCTGAGGTCGCCCCCCTCACCGACGACGAGTGGGAGGTGGTGACCCACCTCGTCGCCGACCGGCTGCGGTTCACCGCCGGGCTCCTCAATGGGGTCCTGCCGGTCGAGCTCGCCGAACGGCTCGAGGAACGGGGGATCGCGTTGTTGCCGGGGCCCGGCGCACTGCGACCGTCGTGCACCGCCGACGGTCGCGGCGCGTGCCCACACGTCGTGGCGGTCCACCGCGCCGCGGCGGTCCGGATCGACCGCGACCCGTCACTGCTGCTGTGGCTGCGGGGCCGGCCACAGCACCGGGTGCTGAGCGACGTGCGGGCGGCCCGCGGGGCCGACGACGACGTCGACGCCGAGGTCGTCGATCTCGGCGACGGTGCGCTCGACGTGGCGCGCGGCGACGTGTCGCAGATCACCGTCCACCCCGAGCGCAGCCGGGATCCGGCGTGGCTGGTGCGTCACCTGCCGCCACCGCCGTACCTCGACGACGTCGAACCGCTCACCGGGCTGTTCGAGCGGGCCGCTGAGGCGGCGTGGCGGCTCGCCGCCGGCGACGGGGCGGCCGGCGCCGACACCGAGCTCCTCCTCGCCGAGCTCAGGGCGCGTCGGACGGCCGGGGTGCAGGCACTGGCCGACGCCCTCGGGCGGGACCCCGCAGAGGTCCGTGACGAGCTCGACGGGCTGTACGAGGACGGAGCCGTGCTGCGCACCGGCTCGGGCGAGCGGGCGAAGTACCGGGCGGTGGATGTCTGACCGGTTCCTCGCGGTGGCCGGGCGGGAGCCGGCGTCGACGACGGTGGCGAGGTCGACGGCTAGCGTCCCGGTCCCACCCGGGTGGCGAACCGGCCGGTCACCGGGGACGACGACAGGGAGTGAGATGGACACCACCGAGCTGTTCTCGATCCGCGGCAAGGTCGCGCTGGTCACCGGCGGCTCGCGGGGGATCGGGGAGATGATCGCCCGCGGCTACGTCGCTGCGGGCGCCCGGGTCTACATCTCGTCGCGGAAGGCGGAGGCCTGTGAGGCCCTGGCCGGCGAGCTCACCGCCGAGGGCGGCGACTGCATCGCGTTACCCGCCGACCTGTCGACCCCCGAGGGGTGTGACGAGCTCGCGGCGGCGCTCGCCGAGCGTGAGGAGCGCCTCGACATCCTGGTGAACAACGCCGGTGCGGCGTGGGGTGCCCCACTGGGCGAGTACCCGGCGGACGGCTTCGACAAGGTGATGAACCTCAATGTCCGGGCGATCTTCCTGCTCACCCAGGCGCTGCTGCCTCAGCTGCGCGCCGCGGCGAGCGCCGACGACCCCGCACGGGTGATCGACATCGGCTCGATCGACGGGATCCAGGTCCCCGGGTTCCCCTCGTTCGCGTACTCGGCATCCAAGGCCGCGGTGCACCAGCTCACCCGTCACCTCGCGAAGTACGTGGCCGATGACCACATCACCGTGAACGCGATCGCCCCCGGGTACTTCCCGTCGAAGATGACCGAGTTCATGTTCGAACACGAGCAGGAGCTCCTCGCCGGTGTCCCGCTGGGGCGCACCGGCCAGCCCGCCGACCTCGCCGGGGTGGCGATCATGCTCGCCGCGCCGGCCGGCTCCTACATCACCGGCGCGGTGATCCCGGTCGACGGTGGGGTCGCGACGCTGAAGTGACCGCGGTGCGGGTCCGTACGCCGGTGTTGGTGACCCGTACGAACGGCCTGGCCACGGATCCGGACGATGTGCCGTCACTTCCAGTATCATCAAACACTTCTGCAACAACTACCACAGCAGGCGGAGCATCGTCACGGGCTCGGGCCGTGACGAACAGGAGGCTGGGGTGCGGCCAGGCGTGGGGTCTCGCGCGGGTTCGGCGCCGCCCGCGTGGAATCGACGGGGGTCGGTGCGTCTGGCGGTGTGCCTGGTCGCCCTGATCGTGGCCGCCCCGACCGTGGTTGTCGCTCAGGAGAGCGACGAGATCGAGCGTGAGCTGCGCCAGTCGGAGCGCGAGGCCGAGGAACTGCGTGGCGACCTCGGTGAGCTGCGCTCCGAGCTCACGGCCGCCGAGGAACACCTCGCCGAGATCTCGGCACGCCTCGCCGACGCCCGCGGTCGGTTGCGCTCGGCCGAGGGGCAGGTCGCCCTCGGTGAGGTGGCGCTCGACGAGGCACGTGAGGAGCAGGAAGCCGCCGACGCCGCGTACCGGCGTTCCCAACGTCGCCTCGAGCGCACCGAGGAGGAGCTCGAGGCCGAGGAGGCCGTCCTCATCGACCAGATCGTGCGGGCCTTCAAGTACGGCACCTCGGGGGCCCAGCGCGGGGCGATGGTGTTCGAGGTCCTGCAACGGGCCGAGGACCCCAACGCCTTCGCCGTCGGGATGCAGCAGATGAAGATCGTGGTCGACTCCCAGGACCAGGTCGTCCAGGACGTCTTCGCCCTGCGCGACCAGCGGGAGAGGCACGCCGACGACGCCGCCCGCGACCGCGCCGCGGCGATCCAGGCCGCCGCGGACGCCGAGGACACCCTGGCGACCCTCGAGGAGTTGCGGGCCGAGGCCGCCGACGTCGCCGACGAGGTCGCCGAGGAGGAGGCCGCCCAGGCGGCGTTCATCGACGGGCTCGAGGTCACCGAGGCCGAGACCGAGCAGCTGCTGGCACGCACGACCGAACGTCGCGACGAACTCGCCGCCGAGCTCGCCGTCGTCCGTGCCGAGGAGGAGCGTGCCGCGGCCCAGCGGCGCGCCGAGGAGGAGGCTGCCCGACGAGCCCAGCAGGAAGCCGCTGCCGGTGACGACGGCGGCAACGGCGGCAACGGTGGCAACGGCGGGAACGGCGGCGCCGGCGGAGGGACGTCCGGTGGCCGGCTCGCGACCCCGGGGGCCAGCGGTGGTCCGGGGTTGTCGGGGATCGTCTGCCCGGTCCAGGGAGCCGTCGCCGGGAGGGACTTCTCCAACGACTGGGGGTACCCGCGCTCCGGTGGGCGGTACCACCAGGGCAACGACATCTTCGCCCCCCGGGGCACCCCGGTCGTCGCCGTCGCCGACGGTGAGGTGATCCGGTGGAACCCGCCGTCGTCACCGACCGGGCTCGGGGGGATCACCGTCACCTACCGCACCCACGACGGCAGCGAGTGGTACAACGCGCACCTGGCCGATGTCGCCCCCGGGATCGAACCCGGCGCGCCGGTCTCGCGCGGCGATCGCATCGGGTCGGTGGGCAACTCCGGGAACGCGGCGAGCACGCCGCCGCACCTGCACCTCGGGCGTCGGCACGGCGGGGCGTGGGTGAACCCCTGGCCGACGATCAGCCCGGTGTGCTGACGTGGCGTCACCGGGCTGAGCGCACCTGCGGCGGTAGCCGGTGCACCGGGTCGGCGATCGCCAGGCGCGGCAGGCACCAGTGCACCATCGGGCCGATCCCGACGGCGAACCACACCGTTCCGAGCCCCACGGTCCCGCCGAGCAACCACCCGGCGATGAGCACGGTGAGCTCCAGCGCGGCGCGTACCGCGCCGACCGGGGGTCCGTAACTGGCGATCCCGGTCATCAGGCCGTCCCGGGGACCCGACCCCATCCCGACCCCGAGGTAGAACCCCGAGCCGATGGCGAACAGCACCGGTCCGGAGAGCATCATCACGGTGCGCAGCGCCAGCGACGCGGGGGTGTCGACGAACGCCAGGACCAGGTCGACGACGAGGCCGATCACGACCACGTTCGCGATCGTCCCCAGCCCCGGGCGCTCACGCAGGGGGAGCCACAGCAGCAGCACCACCGCTCCGACCAGGATCACCATCCGGCCGATCGGGATCCCCGTGCGTTCCGCCAGCCCCTGGTGCAGGACGTCCCACGGCCCGAGGCCGAGGTCGCCGGCGATCATCATCGCCAGCCCGACGCCGCAGATCACCAGGCCCAGCAGGAGCCGGGCCAGGCGGTGGGCGAGGTGGGTGCGGGCGGTCATCGCGGGGACGGTAGTCGGGTCACGACCGCGTGCCGGACCCGTCACCGGGTGCGGGTGGTCGCCTCGACGCGGTGGTTGCCGGCCAGGGCGTCTAGAGTCCGGCCCTGGCCGCGCACCGGATCGACGGCGACGTGCCCGAACCCCGGACAGCGCCGACCACACGGCGCCCGACGACACAGCGCCCGAACAGACCTACGCAGGAGGACGTCGGTGACCCTACGTCAGTGGATGCTCATCCTCGGGGCCGCGACGGTGGTCGGCCTCGTGTTCACCGTCGCGCTCGCGATGTGGATCCTCTACGCCTGACGCGGCGCGTCCACCCGACCGACGACCGCGGCCTCGCCGCTGCCCCCGCCGAATCCGGGTCCCGCGGGTCCGCCTTCGCCCGCTCGGCCTCCGCCCGCTCCGCGGTCGTCGGATCCGCGGTCGCCGTCGCCCCCGTCGGCCCGGTCGCCACCTGGCGTATCGTGCGTGCGTCGCCGGCGTGACCACAGCCACGCCAGGTAGGTCACGGCCGCGATCGCCGCGAACGTGTGCCACTGCACGGCGTAGGAGAGGTGGTTGCGTTCGTCGAGGGCGGGCGAGCCCGCGCTCAGTGGGAGCTCGTCGAGGGTGAACGGCCCCGGCTCCTCGTCGATGCGCAGCACCATCTCGAAGAGCTCGCCGTCGATCTGGTCGTCGAGGCGTTCGGTGTCGGTGTGGAACACCCGCGCGAGCTCACCGTCGGGGGGATCGCTCGCCCCGAACGTGGGCTGCGCGACGGGACGTTCCAGCACCCCGGAGACGGTCACGACCCCGCCGGGCGGGGGTGCCTCGGCGACCGGAGGGGTGTCCATCGAGGCCGGGACCCAGCCGCGGCGGACGAGGACGACGCCCCCGCCCTGGCGTTCCAGTGGGGTGAGGACGTGGAACCCGGCCTGGCCGGCGTGGCTGCGGTTGCGTTGCAGCACCTCCTGCTCCGGGCGGTAGGTGCCGGTGACGGTGACCCGTCGGAACTCCATCGCCGCGGCGTCGACGCGATCGTCCGGGGCCGCGAGGAACTCGCCGAGCTCGACGGGGGGCTGCTGCAACCGTTCGGCCAGCCGGGCGTTCTCCTCGCGGATGGTGTCGAGGCGGTCGAGCTGCCACTGGCCCGCGGCGATGCAGCCGAGGACCACCACCGCGACCAGGAGGTGGGAGACGACGGCACGGGGCCGCAGGAGGCTGTTTCGCACGACGGAGAGCGTATCGCCGGCGGCGACGGTCCTTCGGCGCATCCCCGGGTCGGCCGTCACCCGAACAGCGACGCCACCGTGAGGTTCGCCAGCAGCACCGAGGCGACGAGCATCGCGGCGGTGATCACCCACACCCGGCGCGTCGCCGCCCGGGCGCGGGAGCGTTCGACGAACAGCAGGCGGCCGGCGACGGCGCCGCCGACGAGTCCCCCGAGGTGGCCGCCGACCGACACCGCCGGGATCGCGAACGTCAGCACCAGGTTGAGGATCACCAGCCCACCGATACCGGTGCGCCACGGGTCGATGCCCCGGTGGCGCATCCCCACCATCGCGGCACCCATCAACCCGAACACCGCCCCGGAGGCACCGACCGTGGTGACGAAGGGGTTCGCCCCGAGGAGGTCGCCGATCCCGGCGCCGGCGAGGCCGGTGACCACCCCCGCCCAGGCGAGGAACGTCACCCCGAGGCCGCCGCCGGCGGCCCCGGCCGCGGCCAGCGCCGCGAAACGCCCGCGTCCCAACGTCGGCTCCAACATCCCGCCGAGCTGCCACAGCAGCAGGCCGTTGAACGCGACGTGCATGAGGTTGGCGTGCAGCAGCGCGCTGGTGACCAGCAGCCACGGCTGGCCGACCGGGGTCGTGAACGAAGCCGGGGCCGCCGCCCCCAGGATCGCCTCCAACATCGCCGGGCCGTCGGCGGCGAGCGCGACGGGGCGCAACCCGAGGATCGGGATGACGTCGAGGCCGGTGCGCCGTCCCAGCTCGGTGGCCACGAAGATCACCGCGACCGTGATCACCAGCGCCTTGGTCAGCGGCGCCGCACCGGCGTCGACCAGCCGGCGCACCGGTTGACCGCCTTCGGCGCAGCGCCGGCACTGGTACCCGACCGGGGCGTCGATGGCGTCGTCGGCGCAGATCGGGGACTCGCACCGGGTGCAGCGCAGCAACGCGGCACGGTCCGGGTGGTAGGCGCAGGCGAGGACCCCGTCACCCGCCGCGCGGGCGTCGTCCTCGTCCACGGCTGCGGTCCCTGTCTCGTCGGGGTTTCGGTGGGTGGTGACGGTACCCCCGGTGGGGGCACCCTCCGCGGTAGCGTCACCGCGAGGACGGAGCACCGCCGGAGGTGGCGTGGGGGCCGACGTGGGTGACGGATGGGTCGTGATCCTTCTCGCCGTCGGTGTCCTGGTCGTCGTGGCCGTGGTCACCGTCCTGGGGGTGCGCTCGACGCGTCGCCACGACGCCGCGGTGCTGCGCGCCGAGCTCACCGCCACCCACCGTGATGAGCTCGACCGGGCCGTCTCGCACCTCGCCGACGTCGCCGGCGAGCGGCTCGACGCCCGTATTCGCACCTCCGCCGGTGACCTTCAGACCCGCAAGGAGCTCATCGATGCCGAGCTCGCCGCGGTGCGTCGGAGTCTGGAGCAGGTCACCGGCCTAGTCGGCGACCTCGAGCAGCGCCGCGCCGGGCAGCTCGGCCAGGTCAGCGAACAGCTGGGCGGTGTCGCCCGTGCGCAGTCGCAGCTCGCCGACGTCGCCGGTGCGCTGCGTACCGCCCTGACCTCGTCGCAGGCCCGCGGCCAGTGGGGGGAGCGCCTGGTGCACGACGTGCTGCGTGCCGCCGGGTTCGTCGAGGGCGCCAGCTACGTCACCCAGCGCACCCTGCCGGGGGGCGGCCGGCCCGACGTCACCTTCCTCCTCCCCGATGACCGGGTGCTGCACCTCGACGTGAAGTTCCCGTTCGCGAACTACCTCGCGATGCTCGAGGCCGAGTCGGACGAACGCCGCGAGGTGTTGCGCACCGCGTTCCTGAGAGACGTGCGCGGACGGGTGCGGGAGCTCCCCCGACGCGGCTACCTGGATCCTTCGGCCGGGACGCTGGACTGCGTGCTGCTGTTCATCCCGAACGAGGCGGTCGCCGCGTACCTGTTCGAGCAGGACCCCACGGTGATCGACGACGCGTTGGCCCAAGGGGTCGTGCTGACCTCGCCGGCCACGCTCTTCGCCGTCCTGGCGGTGGTGCGCCACACCGCCGACCGTCTCGCGCTGGCCGAGACCGGTGACGAGATCCTCACCGCGCTGGCCGGGTTCCGTGACCAGTGGGAGCGCACCGTGGAGGTCGTCGACCGCCTCGGCCGGGGCCTGGAGACCACGCGCCGGGCCTTCGAGGAGCTCAACGGGGTGCGGGATCAGCAGCTGCGCCGACACCTGGACCGCATCGACGAACTCCGACAGGGCAGGGGCGTCGCCGACCTGGCCGCCGACGGCGAGCCCGGTGACGGTGACGGCGCCGGCGCTGGCGCCGATGCACGCGCCGATGCCGACGCCGACGCCGGTGGCCGCCGGGCGTGAGCGCGCCGGGGGTACGGTGGCACCCCCGGCCCAGGACGAGGACGCACCGGTGATCGAGATCCCCGAGGCACTCAGCTACGACGACGTACTGCTCACCCCGCAGGACTCCGCGGTGCTGCCCCGCGACGTCGACCTCAGCACGCAACTGCACGCCGATATCCGCCTGAGCCTGCCGTTGCTCTCGGCGGCGATGGACAAGGTCACCGAGGCGGGGATGGCGGTGGCCCTGGCCCGGCAGGGCGGGCTCGGGGTGATCCACAAGAACGCCGCCGTCGCCGACCAGGCCGCGATGGTCGAGGACGTCAAGCGCTCCGAGTCCGGGTTCGTGGTCGACCCGGTGACGCTGCGCCCCGACGACCCCATCGCGTCCGCGTTCGAGTTGATGGCGAGGTTCCGCGTCTCGGGGTTCCCGGTCGTCGACGCCGACGGACGGCTGGTCGGGATCATCACCAACCGCGATCTGCGCGTCGACGTCGAGCCGGGCGCCCGGGTCCGCGACCACATGACCGCCGAGGGCCTGGTCACCGCCGCACCCGGGACGAACCTGCTGCAGGCGCGTGACCTGATGCAGGACCACCGGGTCGAGAAGCTCCCGATCGTCGACCCGGAGACGGGGCGTCTGACGGGGATGTTCACGTTCAAGGACATCGAGAAGGTCCGCAAGTACCCCAACTCGGCGAAGGACGGCCGCGGGCGGCTGCTGTGCGCCGCCGCCGTCGGGGTCGGCACCGACGGCGAGGAGCGCGCCGAGGCGCTGGCCGCCGCCGGGGTCGACCTGATCGCGATCGACTCGGCACACGGCCACTCCGCCGGGATCCTCGAGTTCGCCTCGAAGCTCAAGGACCGCCTCCCGGAGGTGGTGCTGATGGTGGGCAACGTCGCCACCGCCGACGGGGTACGGGCCTGCGCCGACCACGGCGCCGACGTCGTGAAGGTGGGGGTCGGCCCCGGCTCGATCTGCACCACGCGGGTGGTCACCGGGGTCGGGGTGCCGCAGTTCACCGCCGTCCTCGAGTCCGCCGAGGCCGGTGTGGAGCGGGGGGTCGCCACGATCGCCGACGGCGGGGTGCGGTTCTCCGGTGACGTCGTCAAGGCGCTGGCGGCCGGCGCGAGCGCGGTGATGGTCGGCAACCTGCTGGCCGGCACCGACGAGAGCCCCGGCGAGCCCGTCCTCGTCGGGGGGCGCCGCTACAAGGAGTACCGCGGCATGGGTTCCCTCGACGCGATGCGGGCCGGTTCGGCCGATCGCTACTTCCAGGCCGAGCGCGCCGGCGGGAGCGCCGCCGAGGCACGCCGGCCCTCCAAGCTCGTCCCCGAGGGGGTGTCGGGGCTGCTGCCCTACCGCGGATCGGTCGCCGAGGTCACCACCCAACTCGGTGGCGGGGTCCGGTCCGGGATGGGCTACCTCGGCGCGAAGGACCTGACCGCGCTGCGGGAGCGGGCACGGTTCGTCAAGCAGAGTGCGGCCGGGGCCGCGGAGTCCCACGTCCACGACCTCGACATCGTCCACGGCGCCCCGAACTACCAGCTCCCGGGCGGCGAGTAGCCCCACACCGGCGCGATGACGCGGCCCGGTTCACCCCGTCCGGGGCGTCCGGTTCAGCCGCGTGCTCCGTCGGTGAACGGGCAGTGGCGGCACCCGGTGTCGCAGCACTCCCCACGCCGCCACAGCGCCTCGGCGGTGAACACGCCGTACCCGCTGATCGGGTCGGTGTAGCGCTCCTCACCGGCCGCGACCGCCGCGTCGTGGGCCGCGATCACCGCGGTGTACGCCGGGTGCTGCGGTGAGAGACGCTCGCGCAGCGGTCGCCGACGCGGTGCGGGGA
>SLDB01000102.1 GCA_007125475.1 Nitriliruptoraceae bacterium
ACCATCGGGATCGTCGAGCACGAGCAGAACGGGGTGACCGCGCCCAACAGCGCCCCTTTGAGGAGTCCCACGATCTGCGAGCGCGACGAGAGCACCCGCGCCAGACGGTCCTCCCCGATCCGGCGCTGCACCAGGGCGAGGACGAACGAGATCACGACGAACAGCACCAGCAACTGGACGAGCAGAACCCCGAACCGCTCGACGGTCCCCGCAAGATCATCCATCGTCACGTCCTTCGTCCCTGGTGAGGTCGGACGCCGGCTGCGCCGTCCCCGCCGGGGCCGACGGCCCCGCGATCAGCACCGCGATACGCCTCAGCCCGCTACCGGTCGTGCGTTCGCCAACTGGGAGAGGCCGGCAACGACCTCCACGATCTCGCCACAGCACAGGTCGTAGCGGTTGCTGCGTCCCTCGGCGGTGGCGGTGACCAGCCCCTGGTCCCGCAACGGCTTGAGGTGGTAGGAGACCAGCGTCTGCGACATCCCGGTCGCCTCCTCGAGTTCCTTGACCGTGCGGGGCGCTTCGGCGATCAGCAGGGCCAGGGTGAGGCGGTTCTCGTCGGCCAACGCCTTCAACCGCGGGGCCCACGTCGCCGCGGCACCGGACGGGTCGGCACGAAAGTCCCCCTCGGCGGGGTCCTTGCTCGACGGTTCCATCGTCGCGCTCCTGACGGTCGCATTCGCACCCGAACTCCACGTCACGGCTGCGTCGGACTCGGCGGCGGCGTCACCGTAGCAACAGGATTTACTGGTGACAAATACGCTCACTGTTCCAATAGCGCTGTCTGTCGGTCATCCACGGCGGGGAACACCACCCCGGCCTCGACCAGCGCCTCCACCTCGGTGTCGGGGACGCCGAGCCCGCCGAGGACCTCTCGGACGTGCTCTCCGAGCCGCCCCGCAGCGACACGCTCGTGAGCGAGTGGCTCACCGTCGAACACGAACGGCAGACGCACCTCGTGCAACCACCCCTCGCTCGGGTGTTCACGGCGCTCGAACAGCCCGACGTCCCGGACGTGGGGGTCGGCCAGGACGTCCTCGACGTCGTTCACGGGTGAGGCGGGGATATCCGCGTCACGCAGCCGTTCGAGCCACCACGCCGTCGGGCGGCGGGCGAGCTCGTCCGCGAGCCACCCGTAGAGCTCGTCGATGTGCTCGGTGCGCGCCGCCGCGGTGGCGTACCGCGGGTCCTCGGCGCGCCCGGGGTGCCCGACGAGGGCGAAGAAGTCCCGCCAGTGGCGGTCGGTGTAGACCATCACCGCGACGTGCCCGTCACTGGTGCGGTACGGGCGCCGGTGGGGCGAGGCGGTACGCGGGTACCCGGAACGACCGATCGGCGGATCGAACATCGCTCCGCCCATCTGCTCGAGGAGCCCGAAGAACACCGCCGACTCGAGCATCGGCACCTCGACGCACGACCCGACCCCGCTGCCACCACGTCGCACCAGCGCGGCGACGATCGCCAGCGCCATCATCGACCCGACCGTCTTGTCGACGATGTTCGTCACCACGTACGACGGGTCGCCGTCGGGGTCACGCCGCCCCTGCAACGCCGCGATGCCGCTGGCCGCCTGGATCACGTCGTCATACGCCGGCTCGTCTCGGTACCGGCCGCCCTGCCCGTAGCCGTACCCGGCGCAGTAGATGATCGCCGGCTCGATCGCACGCACCGCCTGAGAGCCCAGCCCCAGCCGTTCGGCCGAGGCCGGTCGGAAGTTGTGCAGAAACACGTCCGCACCACGCAGCAGACGCCGGATCACCTCCGCCGCACGCGGGTGCTTGAGGTCGATCGCGACGCTGCGTTTGCCCCGGTTGGCGTTGAGGTAGATCGCCGACATCCCGGGCGAGCGGCCCACCCCCAGCTGCCGGGCGATGTCCCCGGTCGGCGCCTCGAGCTTCACCACCTCGGCGCCGAGCTCCGCCAGCAGCAAGCCGCAGTACGGACCCATGATCGTCGTCGAGAGCTCGACGACCCGGACGCCGGCGAGCGGCCCGGGCACGGCCGGCCGGCTGAGGGCGCCCGCCGCCGGCTCCCTGGTCGGTGGGGTGTCGGACGCGGCAGTGCCCATGGCTCAGTCCTCCTCCCCATGGGGGTGACCGTGGCACCGGGGCCCGGCGGCGGTTTCCCCATCCCGTCAACCCGTTGGTACGCGTCGATCGCGCCTGCACACCTCGACGCTAACAACAGTCTCTACAGTTGACAAGCGTTACTGCTCATGAAAATCTGGGACCGGGAGTGGATGCCGTCAACACGGAAGTCACCTCGACGGACAGGACCGAACGACATGGGCGATGGACCCCTCGCCGTCTCCCACCGCGACGGTGGAGCCTGGCTCACGCTCGACCGGCCGGGGAAGCGGAACGCGCTCAGCGACGAGCTCCTCGCGGCGCTGGACACCGCCCTCGACGAGGCCCGCGACGACGACGACGTGGCCTGTGTCGTCCTCGCCGGCACCGAGGCCGCGTTCTCGTCCGGCTACGACCTGGTGGAGGAGGTCACGGCCGATCCGCCCGATGCGGCGGCGTGGTACGACCGACTCGACCGCTACGTCCGGCTCACCACACGGGTCGTCGAGTATCCCAAGCCCGTCGTCGCGGTCGTCCGCGGTTGGTGTCTGGCCGGCGGGTTCGAGCTCGCGATGGCCGCCGACCTCGTCTACGCCACACCGGACGCGCACTTCGGTGAGCCCGAGATCCAGCACGGTTCCGGACCGGTGACCCTGGTGATGCCGTTCGTCGTCGGGTGGCGGCGAGCCGCTGAACTCCTTCTCCTGGGCCGGGTCATCGACGCGACCTCGGCCCGCGAGGCCGGGATGGTCACCGAGGTCGTCGACGCCGACGGGATCGACGAACACGTCACCGCGGTGTGCCGGCACCTGGCCACGACCCCGCAGGCCGCGCTGCGCTTCACCAAGCAGGCCCTGATCGCCGCACGTCGTGCGACGGGCACGACAACGGCGTTCGACGCGAATCTGGCGCTGCACGCCGTACTGAACGGCTCGCCC
>SLDB01000266.1 GCA_007125475.1 Nitriliruptoraceae bacterium
CCCGCGGGTGGCACAGCACACCGTCGTCGCCACCCCATTGGCGGCCGCGTGCAGCAGCACCGACCCGCACCCGAAGGTCTCGTCATCCGGATGCGCCACCGTCACCAGCAGACGCCGCGCCGTCGCCCCTCCCATCCCACTCCCATCCCCCGAGCATCCCCGGGCGGTTCACCCCGGGGAGTCAGCCCCGCCGGCGAGCACCTGTCAAGGACGTGCGCCGGGAGTCGGGGCGGCGCTCACCCCGGCAACAGGCTGAGACGCAGGGTGCGCCGGGGGTTGTCGACGTTGGTGTCGACGAGGACGACGCTCTGCCAGGTGCCCAGCACCAGGGCACCGCCTTGAACCGCAAGTGTCAGGCTCGGGCTGATCAGCGCCGGCAGCACGTGGTCAGCGCCGTGTCCCGGTGAACCGTGGGTGTGACGCCAGCGCTCGTCGCGGGGCAGCAGCGTGTCCAGATGTCCGGCGAGGTCGGCGTCGGAGCCGGCACCGACCTCGAGGAGCGCGAGGCCCGCGGTGGCGTGTGGCAGGAACACGTGCAGCAGCCCGTCGCCGCCGACGTCGCGGACGAACCCGGCGCACGCGTCGGTGACGTCGGTGACACGACGGCCACCGGTGTCCAGCGTGACCTCGCGGACCTCCATCCGACCCTCACCCGGCGGCGGGCGGCGGTGCGAAGAACTCCGCGAACACCTCGGCCAGCGCCTCGGGGTGCGTCAGCGGAGCTGCGTGCCCGGCGCCGGGGATCTCGCGTAACGCGGCGTCGGCGACGTGGTCGGTGACGTGCTTCGCGCCGGCGACGAACACCCGCCTGGTCTCGGTTCCGTGCACCACCAGCACCGGTGCCGAAATCGCCCCGAGCACCGCCGGATCATCCGGTTCGGGACCTGGCGACTGCATCGTCTGGGGGAGCTGCTCGAGGAGCGTCGGGACGTAGCGGCCCGCCGTCTGGAAGTAGCCCGCCTCGTCGGCGATGGCGAGCTCCTCGGCGTTGAACGCGAAACCCAGGAACGCGCGTGCCGCCCCCGTCAGATCGCCGTCGGCAGCCAACGCACGCATCCCCGCGACGGCCTCGCCGAGGGACGCCCGCTCCTGGTCGTCCAGGAGACCGAACAGCGTGGGCTCGAACGCCGCCACGGCGTCCACCGCCTCGGACTGCGCCGCCACGGTCAGCACCATCCCGCCGGCCGACCACCCGACCAGGCCGGCGGGTTCGCCGAGGCTTTCGACGAAGGCGACGAGATCCTCGACGAGTCGATGCAGGCCGAGATCCGGGTGGGGGTCGCTGAGCCCACGACCGCGCAGGCTCGGCAGGAAACAGGTGAACCGGTCGGAGACGTGGGGCAGCACCGCTCGCCAGTCGAGGTCGGCGTCGCCGAAGCCTCCCGGCAGGAACACCACCGGCGACCCCTGACCGTGCACGGTCCCGCCGATGGACACCCCGTCAGTGGTGGTGATCGAGTGGGTGCGCTGCTCGCTCATGGACGTCCCCGATGCTGGCCCGGCCACACCTCGGGCAGGCCCCGGCCCGGCCCCGGCCCAGGCGTCCGCGGGGGCGCTGCCGACCCGGCTGGCCTCGATCTTCGCCGCGCAGCCGGGTGACCGCAACCCCTACCGCCCGGCGCCGGAGATCATGTGCTCGACGAGCTGGTCGAGGGCGGTGCCCCAACCGGCGGTGAACCCCATCTCCTCGTGGGCGGCCGCGCCGTCCGGGGTGGCGTGGACGGCACGGGCCGAGTAGCGGGTGGCGTCGCCGACCGCCTCGAAGGTGAGGTCCGCGGTGAACTCGAACCCGGCGCCCTCGCCGGGCTCGGCGGGCACCTGCGGGCGGAAACCGGGTCCCAGCGCACTGGTCCAGATCAGGCGATGGGGCCGGTCGACGACGAGGTAGCACCCCGCGCCGCCGTCCATCACCTCGCCGTCCGGGCTGCGCATCACGGTGCGGAAGGCGCCACCGGGGCGTAGGTCGATCTCGCACTCGATGGTCTCGTACGGCCGGGGCGCGAACCACGCCTTGAGGTGCTCCGGCTCGGTCCACGCCCGCCACACCAGCTCGACGGGGACATCGACGAGACGCTCGAGGTGCAGGTCACGCTCGGCGTCGTGGGTGATCGCAAGGGCATCGGTCATCACGTCTCCTGTTCCATCGTGTGCAGGTAGTCGTCGAGCTGGTCCAGGCGGCGCTCCCAGAGGTCGCGCTGCCGGGAGAGCCAATCCTCGGCGGCACGCATAGGTGCCGGGGTGAGGCGGTAGATGCGGGTGCGCCCCTGCTTGTGCGAGGTCACCAGCCCGCACTCCTCCAGCACCGCCAGGTGCTGCATGAACGATGGCAGTGCCATCGCGAACCCCTCCGCCAACGTGGTGGTGGACGCCGGCGCCTGACCGAGCCGCTCCACGACCGCGCGCCGGGTGGGATCGGCCAGCGCCCGGAACACCGGGGTGGCGTCCGGCGTGGTCCGGCTTCGCAGTTGATTAGGCATATGCCTAACTATTGCTGCTGCGGGGGGCGGCGTCAACGGGTCCTGCCCATGCGGCGCCGCCGATGGGCGTGGGGTTGGCCGTCGGGACCACACGCGTCACCTGGCTCCCTGAGGCGGGAGCGCGATGGGCTCAGGTCGCCGTGGGTGACCACTGCGGGTCCCGGCCGATGAAGCCGATGAGGCGGTCCTGGACCGGGGCGTCGTCGGGGACGGCCACCGCCGGGCCGTAGTGGCCGGATCCCCGCAGCAGGTCGGCGACCGGCTCCATACCGGCCAGCAGCTCGGCGCACTCGTCGGGGTCGAGTCGGGCGTCCTGCCCGGTCGCGGTGGCCAGGTCCCAGGTGTGCAGGAACACGTCGGTGGTGTAGAAGCGATCGACGGCCTGGGCCAGCGGCATCGCGCCCAGCTCGGGATGGGTGAACTCCCGGTCGACGTCGGCGGCGTCCAGGAGGGCTTGGACCGTTGCGACGTGGTGCTCCCACGCCGCCACGGGATCGCGGGAGACCTCGGGGCCTTCGG
>SLDB01000248.1 GCA_007125475.1 Nitriliruptoraceae bacterium
CGTCGACGTCACCATCGACGCTCTGACACCCGTCGACGTCGACACCCGGCGAGACCTGGACGCCCTGGCGGCGGGCGGCCCGGTCGCCGACGGGTGAGCGACCCCGTCGTCGCGCCCGCGCCGCCCGACGCGGCCGGCCGGCTCAGCCCTCGTGATCAGCCGGCAGGCCGACGCCGTGGAGGTCGAGGGTGAAGGCGTGCGCCTCGGACTCCGCCCGCAGCCGGGCGATCAGGGCGTCACGTTCACTCAGGCGGCGGGGCCGGCGCAGGTCGTTGAGGACGCTGGATCGGATCACGCCGCCGTCGGTCAGCTCGATCTCGGGGACCGCGGCCCGCACCTGCCGCCACCCCCAACGCAGCCGGAGCGCGGCGATCTCGCCCCACGCCACCCGCCGTCGCCGGAACCGCTGGTCGACGACCATGCCGTCTTCGTCGACCTCGAGGTAGCTGAGGTTCATCGCCGCGATCGGGAGGTGGCCGATCAGCAGCAGCACCGCCACGACGCGGTTCGCCGTCGTGGCCTCGGCGAACAGCACGAACACCGCGTACGCCGCCAACAGCGTCACGAACCCGGCGGAGAACCGCCGCAGCCCCTTCGAGGCGGCGTACACCCGCAGTCGTTCCGTCCCGGCCACGCGCACCTGCCTTCCGTACCTCGAGGCGGCGACGGTACCGACCACCGGCCGGTCCGCGTCGGCCGGTCACCCGGGCGGTGGTCACGCTGCCTCCGGCGCCGTGGCACGGACCCCTGGCGTCAGCGCGACCCCGGCGGCGAGTGTGTCAGCGACCGGCGAGGTCCGCACCGCCTCGGTCAGCAGCGCCTCGAGGGCCGCCTCGTCGGCGTCGTCGGTGGCGACCTCGAGGGTGATCCGCACCGCGGAGAGACCGGGACGGACCTCGGCGGGGGCAAGCACCCCGCGGGCGTCGAGATCGCCTTCGCACACCACCGCCAGCTCGTCGACCACGCACCCGCGCAGGGCGGCGTGCTCGATGAACTGCCCGGTGACGCAGGCCGCCAGCGCGGTGAGGAGCAGCTCACCGGGGGCCGGACCGGTGTCGCCCCCACCGAACACGGCCGGCCGGTCGCTGACGACCGCCGGGGTCCGCGGGAAGTGCGCCCCGGCGACCTCGATCGCACCCTCGGCGGCGTCGACGGCGTAGCCGTGCCGCCACCGGGTGCCGGTCCGCAGTCTGATCGCCCCGGAGCCCGGGTCCTCGGTGAGCTGCCGACCGAACACGGCGATCTCGTCGGTGTCGAGCCCGTTGCACCACATCGTCGTCCCTCCTCCTCGCTGAGTTCGTGGCTCAGTTCGTCGTTCAGTTCGTCACTCAGCGCACCGCGGCGCGGGCGACGTAGACCTGGTTCAGCGGGTCGTCGGGGACGTCGTGGACGGCGATGTCGACGAACCCGGCCTCGGCGAGCATCTGTCGGGCCAGCTGTTCACCCCACACCGTGCCGAGCCCGGCACCGCCTTGGGCCAGCGACACGGTCATGCAGTGCAACGTGCTCACCGCGTACAGCAGCGGGGCGAGCGGGTTGCCGCGGTTGTCCTCGAGCCGGCTGGCGGCCTTGATGTCCAGCATCAGGAACACCCCGCCGGGGGTCAGTGACCGGTGCACCCGTGCCAGCACGCCGGCCGGGTCGACCTGGTCGTGGACGACGTCGAAGCCGACGACGACGTCGAACGGCGGGTCCACAGGCAGGGTGCGGATGTCGCGTTCCTCGAACCGGACGTTGTCGAGGCCGGCCTCACCAGCCTCGGCCCGACCGACGGCGAGGGCGTCGTCGCTGAGGTCGTAACCGACGAAGGTGGACGCCGGGAACGCACGCGCCAGGACCACGGTGCTGTGCCCGGTGCCGCACCCGATGTCGGCGACCCGCACCCCACCGGTGAGCGCCTCGACGAGCCCGTCGGCGAGTGGCAGGATCGCGGCGACCAGCTGCTCATCGAACACCCCGCGCGAGACCCCGTCCATCACCGAGGTGAACGCCGGCCGGAACCGCTCGTAGGGGATCCCCCCGCCGTGACGGAACACCTCCTCTGCCTCGTCGAGGTGGTGGGCGAGCAGGGTCGGGATCCGGCTGAGCGGTGCGATGTTCGCCGATCCGGGACCGGTGAGGCACGCCGCAGCCTCCGGCGGCAACAGGTAGCGGTCGGTGTCGGGGTCGTGGTCGACGACGCCTGCGGTCACCAGCGCCCCGAGGCACTCACGGACGTAGCGCTCGTGCAGCCCGGCGCGGGCCGCGAGCTCGGCACTGGTCGCCGCGCCGGGCACCAACGCGGTGAAGATCCCGGTGCGATCGGCGAGGTCGATCATCAGCACCAGCATCGCGTCGACGTACGCGCCGAGGAGGCGTTCAGCGCAGCGCTGCACCGCGGCCTCGTCAGTCGCAGCCGCGACGGGTGGCCGTCTCCCCGTCGTCGGCGCGGCGCTCGTGCCCCTCGTATCCGTCGTGCCTGTGCCCACCGTGTCCGTGCTCGTCGTCATCGTCGCCTCCTGCGCGCCGTCCTTACCGGGGTCGTGCCCCGTGGGGCGAGGTGCCCGCACCGACCACGTTGCCGACGACGCGGCGGCGTGACATCGGGGTGGCCACGCAGATCGTGGTGGGATGGATGGGTGGGATCACCCACGGCAGACACCGGGCAGCGGCGAGCCCGGCGGTCACCGGCCCACCGGCCGTTCGGACGTCAGCCGGTCAGCGCCCCGCCGGCGGTGCGAGCCCGTGCGTGAACGCCACTGCGGCGGCCTCGGTGCGGGTGGTGACGCCGAGCTTCACGAAGATGTTCGACAGGTGACGTTCGACGGTGCGCTCGCTGAGCGTCAACGTCTCCGCCACCGACCGGTTGCTCGCACCCGTCGCGACCAGGCGCAGCACCTCGACCTCACGGGCGCTGAGTCGGCCGCCGCGGCCCGCCGCGCCGACACCCGCACCGGGCGCGTGGCTCCCCGCGGCACCCGGCGCCTGCGGTGCGGGAGCGCCGAGCGCGGTC
>SLDB01000321.1 GCA_007125475.1 Nitriliruptoraceae bacterium
ACACCCCCATGATCAGCAGCATCCCCCCCAGCCGGATCAGGACCAGCTCCATCTGGGGGGCCGTGACCGTCTCCCCCCAGTCGTCAGGCGGTTCGAACGTGGTGGTGACCAGGATGTAGGCGGCGAAGATCAGGTAGTAGGCGATGTCCATCAGCACCATGTAGCTCTTCCCGGTGCGTGGATTCGCGCGGAAGACGTCCGCGGCGTAGCTGCGCCCGAACCGCTTGATGAACGGGCCCAGCACCAGGACGATCACGATCAGCATCCCGGCGACGATCAGCTCGACCACCCACCACGCCATCTGCATGCCTCCCGGCTTCGACCGGCGGTCCCCGGCACCGCACGCACTGTGGCAGACGCCGCCACTACCCGCCCCCGATGCCGGCGATTCCGTCCGCCGGCTCATGACCGGACTCGGCTCCTCCCGTGGGTCGTCGCGCCGGTGCTCGGGTGGTGCGGCGTGGAGGTCCTCTCGGAACTGGACCTCGACGCCGCACCGACGGGTTCCTGGGTGCCCGCCTCGATCAGCGGGCAGGTCCCTTCAGCTGTGGATCGTCGCAGGTGTCGCGGCCGTAGTGGTCAACGTCGATAACCCGGGCGTCCGACGACGGGCTCATGTGCAGCCCGTTGTGCATTGGGTGTACCGCGGCCGCGGCCGTGCCCTCGGGCTCGCAGGGCAGCGTGATCCGCGTGTCCTGTGGCGTGTCGATGTAGTGCTGGTGGTCGGCTGCCGCTGGCGTCGCCAACATGCTCACGGCGAACAGCAGCGTGGCGAACAGGATCGTGATGCGTCGCATCGTGGTTCTCCTTGGTCTCGCCCGGTCCCCGAGGTGGACCGGGGCGCTTCGGTCAACGGGTGGTGCGAGGGTCCGGTCGTCGGGGCCGTTCAGCTCCTGTCGGGGTCGTGCTCACGGTTCGCCGCCTCGATCGCCGGTCCTGCCCTACCGACGGCTGAGCCGGCATCACCGGCGACACCAATGCCGCACCCGCGCGCGCCGTCGCACGTCGATGCGCTCAGCGCACGTCATTCGGCTCAGCGACAGGGACGCCGGGCACGGTGCGGTCCAGGACCGCCAGGACGACGGCGAGGGCGACAACCCCGACCAGTGGGATGGCGTCGGGTACGTCGAACGCGAGCAGGGCCGGCAACGGGGCGAGAAACAGCACCCCGACCAGCAGGACCAGGCTGCCGTTGCCACGGTAGCCCGCACCGCGGCGGATCAGCTCCCCACCGATCCCCACCGCGGCCAGGATGATCCCGACGAGCAGGCTGAGCGCACCGACGACGAACAGGCCCTGAAGCGGAGCCGGCAGGCGCACTCCTCCGGCGTCGGCAGCGAGGAAGCTGAAGGTGGCACCCAGATACAACCCGGCACCGATCGCCGCGATCACCGTCAGTATGCGCACACGGCGTCTCACCCGGTCCTGAAGCCCCGAGGCCGAGCGGTGGAACCCGATCGCGACCGCCAGGCCGGCGGCCACCAGCCACTGCCAGATGTCCCCGCCGGCAAGCCCCACGAGCTCGTCGACCATCCCCACCATCAGGACGGCTCCCGCGAGAAGCAACGGCCCTCCGCGACGTCGGCGGCGGTCCGGCCCCGTCATCGCGGAGATCCGGCGTGGCGCTTCAGGACGGACGCGAGCACCTGCGGGTGGGAGACCATCACGTCGTGTCCGGCATCGACCTCGGTGACGTCGACGATCCCCAGTCGTTCGATCGTGGCCCGCTGCGTACGGGGCCGCACGGTCCGATCACGCCGTGGCAGCACCCATGCGGTCCGCGTCGGGTCGAGGACGCCGGCCGACCGGATGGGCGCGCGGTCCATGCGGCTCGACTCGTCGCACCGTTGGGCCAGCACGAGCTCACGCTGCGGTCGGGTCATGCCGTTGCAGAACATCCACCGCGCGACCACACGGTGGGGGCGACGTCGAGGCAACCCGTGCCGGGACTGCCGCGCGACGATGCGACGCGCGGGTCCGCGGAGGGTGTCGAGCACCGACGCCCCGTCCGGTGGGAGCAACGCCGCCACCAGCACCGTCGCGGCGATCCGTCGGCCCCCGAGCCGTGCGGTGATGCTCGGCACCGTCAGCGCACCCATCGAGTGGGCCACCACCACGATTCGGTCGAGGCTGGCCGCCTCGACCCGCTCGACCACGTGCTCGGCGCAGCGCTGCACGGTGACCTGTCGCAGGTCCTCCGGGGTGTCACCACGCCCGGGGAGGTCGACGGCCATCACGGGCAGGTCGGGGACGGATCGCGCGAGTTCGGTCACGGTCGGCTGCCAGCACGCGGCGGTGTGCCCGGCCCCGTGGATCAACACCAGCCCGACACCCTCGCCGCTTCCGGCTACCGGCATCGTCGTGGCCCGCCCGACGAGGTGCCGCCGCATGAGGCGGCACGTGGGCACGGACCGGGCAGCGGTGAGTCCTTCTGCGGTCGCCGTTCCTGCCGCGAGAGCCACCGCGTGGTCACGTCGCATCCGCCGTGGCCGGCACCCGGTGGTCCGCGGCAGCGCCGCGACGATCGGTCAGCAGGACGTAGGCCAGCGGGAGCCAACACAGCCCGAACGCGGTGCGCATCAGCAGGAAGGCTTCGGGGTTGCCCTCGACCGGTCGCGAGTCGGAGGCGAACAGGATCCACAGCAGACCCACCACCCCGGCGAGCACGGGTACGGCCCGCCACCGAGGCAGCACACCGCCGCGCAACGCCGCGATGCCGAACGTCAGCACACCGATCACGAGCAGCAGCGTCCCCAACACGATCGGCATGAACCACGGCCCGTCGAGCTCGAACAGGAACCCGCCGACATGCCCCACGGTCAGCAGGACGATCGCGACCGGGCACAGGGCGAGCCCGAGACGGCCGAGGCGGTTGGAGCGGTGCCGGTACTGGGCCCGCAGCGCGAGCAGCCCCAGGAACCAGGCGGTGAACGCCACCACCATCAGCGCTCCCAGCATCTGGTCGGCCGGGTCGACGAAGTGCCGGAACCGGCTCCCGATGAAGATCAGCACACCGACCAGCAGGGCGATCCCACCCCATCGGGCCCGGTCGATGCCACGTGCGGACAGCTCGGAGGCGTTGGTCATGGTGCTCCCTTCCGTGCACGGGCCTGTTCGCCGTCTGGCGTTCGGGCGGCCGATCCCGTCGCGGTCCGGACCCAACGGGGCCCATCCCGGATCGAGCCACCACCTGCCCTACCGACGAGGCGCACCGGTCGCTCGGCGACACGACCTGTTCCAACGGGCGGCATGCGCACACCGGTGGTTGGGGTCACCCCGGTGGGCCCGCGCACTCGTCCGTGGAGTAGCGCGGAGCCCACGGGGCTGGCCCGGGGTCGGGGCTGGCCCGGGGTCGGGGCTGGCCCGGGGTCGGCACGTCGACTCCGTCTGAGGAGGACACGATGCAACGACCGATCTTCAGCCGCATCGGGCCCGGTGCCGGAGTGCTGCTCGGCCTCGGAGGCGTGGTGCTGCTGATGATCTTCGTCGCCGACCTGTTCGAGTGGCTGCGTGGCGCGTTGCCGGACTCGGCGCGGTGGCTGTCCACGGCGTTCCTGGCCGGTGGGCTGCTGTTCGCGGGCGGGCTCGTGCTCTCCGCCGCGCTGGGCTACGGAGCGTCGCGCATCCACGACTTCGGCGAGGACGTGCAGACCGCCCGGGCGGTCCACGCGCTGTCGACCGACGCACTCGGGGCGATCATCCCCGGAGTCGCGGTGTTGACCGCTGCAGCCGCCGCGGCCAGCCTCGGGTTCCGAGCACTGCCACGTGGGCTCGGGGTCTTCGCGCTGGTGGCATTCGCGTTCAACCTCGCCGCCTACTGGGTGCCGGCGTGGGCGCTGTGGATCCTGGCGACATCCACCGTGCTGCTGATCCGGCCCGACATCGGATCGCTGCCCGCCGGTGAGCCGGCGCCACGCTGATCCGCGTTACGACCACGCCGTGCAGCGAGCTGTGCGACAACCCCACCGCCATCGTCGCCGCCTACCTTGCCGGTCCGCCCGCGCCTTGGACTCGACGCGCTCCGCCAGCCAACGACCACGGAAGGCTCCTCGTGCCGCGCTCGGATCTCGTGGCCAGCACCGGTGCCTGGCTCCTGGAGAACGCACACCGGGTGCTGTTGGCCGCGACCGGTGGCCGCTGGCCCACGCGACTCGCCGGCATGCAGACGCTGGAGCTTCACGTCGTCGGCCGCACCTCCGGGGAGGAGCGCTCGACGTTGCTGACGGCACCCATCTGCGAGGACGACCGGGTCGTCCTCGTCGCCTCGAAGGCCGGCCACTCCGAGCATCCCCAGTGGTACGAGAACCTGGTCGTCAATCCGCACGTCGAGATCACGATCGATCAGCAGACCCGCTCGATGAAGGCCAGGACCGCCTCGCCCCAGGAGCGCGAGGAACTGTGGGCGAGGATCACCCGCGAGTTCCCCCACTACGCCGGATACCAGACGCGCACCGACCGCGAGATCCCGGTGGTGATCTGTGAACCCGCTTGAATCCGGTGCGCCCCGCATGCCGAGCACGCGCATCATCCACGCCCTGGATCGTCGCCACGATCCACCCCACCCCACCGTGCCTGGCTGACCGACTGCTCCACGGACTGGCGGCGGAGAGCGGTTCCAGCTGGATCGGCTCGGCCCGCTCACCTCGTCTGGACCCGTGGTCGCACCGGACCTGACGGGGTCGATCTCCGGCAAGACCGACACCCCCCGCCCCGGCGCGGCGCGTCGGCGTGCCGAAGCGCCCATCGCCGTACCGGCGCGGCGTCCTCGGTCGGCACCTCGGGGCGCGGCCCGAGGCGCCTACGATGCCGCCACCCCATCGCTCCCCGAAGGTGACAGCGTGCGCGAACTCGTCGATGGCGCGCTCGCGTCCGAGCTCGACCGGCTGCTCATGCGCGCGGTGAGCCGGGGGCGCGGTGTGCGGCACGGTCTGCTGGCGGTCGGAGACGTCGGCGGTTCGTGGATCTGGCGGGGAGCGCACGGCGCGACCGACCCCGACGGCACACCGGCGACCGTGGACACGCGCTACCTCGTCGCAAGCGTCACCAAGCTCTACACCTCGGTGGTCGTGATGCGTCTGGTCGAGCAGGGACTGATCACGCTCGCTGACCGCCTCGTCGAGTGGTTGCCGGCCGACGTGACCAACGGTCTGCACATCCTCGATGGGGTGGACCACACACGAGACATCACCCTGGAGCACCTGTTGAGCCACACCTCGGGGCTCCCGGACTACTACGAGGAGGCGCCGCGGGGTGGCCAGAGCCCTCAGGCACGGCTGCTGGCGGGCGACGACGCGCCGGTGCCGTTCGACGAGGTGCTCCGACTCGTCCGTGAAGAGCTCACGCCGCACTTCCCGCCCCAGTCGCTCGACGCGCCGAAGCGGCGGACAGTCTACGCCGACACGAACTTCCAGCTGCTGGGTGCGGTCGTGGAACACGTCACCGGAGAGTCGCTGCGGGTGGTGTTCGACGAGACACTGTTCGGACCGCTGCAGCTGGACGACACCTCGTCGTACCCGCAGCGACCGCGATCTGGTGCGGCGGCGGAACCGCAGGCGGCCGTGTGGTCGGGCGACGTCGCCCTCGAGCCCGCAGGTGCGCTGACGCACCAGGTGGCCGACGGTGGGGTGATCTCGACCCTCAGCGACCAGGTGCGCTTCCTCCGGGCGGTCGTCGGAGAGGAGGTGTTCGAGGCTCCAGGGACCTGGAAGCGGATGCACCAACGCGTGAACCGGGTCTTCTTCCCCGTCGACTACGGCCTGGGGGTGATGCGCTACGCGCCCCCACGTTGGATGTCGCCGTTCTTCGCCATACCCCCGATCGTGGGGCACAGCGGCTCGACCGCTTCGTGGCTCTTCCACAGCCCGGACCTCGGCATCGTGACCGCCGGCACGTTCGATGTGGCTCGGCCACCATTGCCGTTCCGGTTCCTCCCACGGGTCCTTCGGGCCGTCACGAAGGCCGACCGGGGAACCTGAACCACCTGCTCCTGGCAACCCTGGCCGCGAGCACCGGCGCGCGGGGGCACGCTCGCCGCCCGGCGCTCACGACGGACGGGCAGGCGTCACCGACGGTGTCTCGCCTGCGGTCTCGACGACGAGGTTGGCCGGTCCTCGCCCGCACCTCGTCGGCGTTCGCGGCCCTCGTGCGACGGCGATCAGCCGACGATGCCCAGCTGCATCGCGACGGCGGTGGCGTCGAAGTAGCCCCGCTCCTCGACGACCAGGCCGTCGTCGTCGAGGGTCCAGAACACCCCGGTGTCGAAGGAGACTCGCTCACCGGTCGGCTCGATCACGGTGCCGTCGGGCAGCGGCATCGGTCCATCGTGCGTCATCCGGACGGTGACCGGGTAGGCGACCCTCTCGCCGTTGGCGATGACCGGGCCGGCCAGTTCCCAGCGCACGTCGGAGAAGCTGCCCCAGATCCCGGTGACCATTTCGGCCAGCGCTTCGCGTCCCTTGGTGGGCTCGGGGAAGAAGGGGTCGTGCAGGACCGCGTCCTCGGCAAACAGGGCGGCGTACGCGGCGGCGTCGCGCTGATTGAACCGGGCGATCGCCCGGTTGACGAGCTCCTCGGGTGGCATGTGCCGGGTCCTTCCCTGCGGGGTCGACGATCGGCCCGTTCGGGCCGGCACCAACATCGCGAACGGCCACGGCGGCTTCCATCCCAGGATGCTGGGGGTGTGCCGTGGGTGGGCCTCTGGTAGACCGGATGGGCGGGATCGGGAAGGTCGTGACGCAGATGCCGGGATTCCGGGCGGGGTCGTACACCCGGGGACGGGTGCTGGAACGGGTCGAGCGGCTGGCCCGTGAGGGGCTGGACGTCGACACGTTCCTGTCCTCGGCGGGTGCGGAGCTCGCGCAAGCGGTGATGTTCGACCCCGATGCGCTCCCGAACCCGACGTGGGCGACGCTTGACCCGGCATCGCTGCTGGCCACCAGCTTGATCGAGGGTGACCAGCGCGGCTGGCAGTGTGAGATGTCCCTGCAGGAGTGGGCGGAGTACGAGTACGCCGCCGGGACGGTGGGCAACCGGATCAGCGACGTGGTGCACCATCCTCGGGGCGTGCAGACGGCAACCGAGCTGGTCCACGCCCATCCCGACCGGGCCGACGAGTACCGTGAGTTACTGGCGTCGATCGGTGCGAAGCACGAGGTGCTGGTCGCGCTGCAGGCTGCTGACGGGACGAACTGGGGAGCGTTCTACCTCACCCGTGAACCGGGTCGACCGGACTTCTGCGCCGAGGAGCTCGAGTTCCTGCGGCTGGTGGCCCCGCGCCTGGCCGAAGGGGTGCGCCGCGGCTTGGTGCTGGGTGACGCGTCCGAACCGGAGGGACCCGATGCACCGGCGATCGTGGTGCTCGGCCCCGATCTCGATCCCGAGTCGTTCACGCCGGGGGCAGAGCAGTGGTTGGCAGACCTGCCCGCACCGAAGGTGGGGACAATGCCACCGGCGGTGCTCGCGGTGGCGCAGACGGTCCTGAACCAGCCCAGCGAGCGCCGAAGGACCGTCAGCACACGGGTGCGCTCAGAGGTTCGTGGCTGGGTGATGGTGCACGGCCAGATGCTGGCAGGCAGCGATGATCCGCGCGTGGCGATCACGATCCAGCCGATCGGGCCGGACCGGATCACCTCGCTGCTGATGGCCGCGTTCGGGCTCACCGAGCGGGAGGAGGAGGTGACCCGGCACGTGCTGCAGGGAAGTTCCACCGCCGAGATCGCCGAGGCGCTGACCATCTCCCCGTACACCGTGCAGGACCACCTCAAGAACGTCTTCGAGAAGACCTCGGTCCGCAGCCGCCGGGAGCTCACCGGCAGGGTGTTCACCCGGCACTACGAGCCACGTGTCGAGGACAACGTGGAGCGTGCCGAGCTGCACAAGCCCATCCGCGGTGGTCCCTTCCCCGATCGACTCGACCACGGAAGGCCGACTCCCCGCCCTACACGGCCGGGCACGGCTGAGCGGGGCGGTTGATCTGCAGCGGCGTTCCTACCGCCGTGCCCCGGGCGGGGGCGGGATCGTGGTCGCGGTCACCGGGTCCCCCTCACGGGCACGCCCGGGCGACACCGCTGGTTGCGGATCGTCCGGTGGTCAGCTGCCGGCCGGTTCGTCAACCCGATCATCGCTGGGCCGTGCGGACTCCTTGTCGGTGAGTGCGACCAGCACCATCGCGATGGACAGCACGGCGATGACGATGAGCGTCCACGTCGGTAGGTAGTACGTGAAACGGGTCTCCACCCCCGAGAGCTGCACGATCGTCTCGTAGCCGGACGGGATCCCGGCGATGTCACCACCGATGGAGCTGGTGACCATCGACCAGTGGAAGCCGGCGAGGGCGACCATCCCGTAGAAGGCGCTGACGACTTTGCTCTGCCACAGGCTGGCACCGAGGATCCAGCGGATGCTGATGAAGATCAGGTACGTCACCACCAGCAGGGCCGCGGTGAGGAGCTTGTTGCGCATGACCGGACTGTTGATCGCCGCCGACGGCGCCCAGATCGTAAACCCGGTGATGATCGCAGCGAGGCTCAGGACCAACCCGACGACGACCGCCCACAGCGCGGTGTGGTCGGCGGCGACCGCCAGCGGTGAGCGGGGGTCGCGCCCCCGCCACTGCAGGACGATGCGCACGATCACCGCCAGTAGCGCGAAGAACAGCAGCCCGTTCAGCAGGCCGGTCGTGATGGCGTGGAATGCGGGAGGCATCAGGCGCCCTCCTCGGTGTCGTTGCGGCTGGCGGATGCGACTGCCCGGTCCGGTGGGTCGAGGTGTTGTCCAAGACGGATCACCGCGACCGAGGCGGCGACGATGAACAGGATCCACACCAGCCCGGTCCACAGCCACTGGGTCTTGATCTCGGAGCGGAACTCCGACTCCAGGGCGTAGAAGCCCATGTCCTCGACGTCGTGGGCGACCGAGAACGGAGTCCCGCCCCGCATCGCACCGGCGCCCGCGTGGGAGTCCGAGTCGGAGAGGTAGTCCCAGGCGATGACGCCGGGGTAGAACAGGGTGGCGGTCGTCGACTCGATCGTGTCCCAATCGGGTCGATCGCCGTCGAAGCGCTGCGCCTCGATGTCGGCGTCCCGCCCGAGCCCGAGGCTCAACGGCATCCCGATGAAGTGCCACCGGTTGCCGGTGAAGCCCGAATGAACGGCCGGGGCCAGGTGGTAGAGGCCGAACTCCTCGAGCGCCTTCTGCTCACCGACCGCACCGGTGTCGAGCGCGCGCTGCAACTCCACGTCCCAGCGGTCGTCGGTGGCGATGCCCTGGGCGAAGACCTCGCCGCGGGCGCCGCTGGGCTCGGAGAGGAACCGTCGCGGGATGGTGTCCCCCTCCTGCCAATCGTGATCTGGGTCGAACTCGACCGCGGTGTCGGGCGACAGGAAGTAGTGGTCGTCCTGGGTGTACTCGAGTGCGAGGACCCGGTCCCAGTCCATGGCGTGCTGTCCGGTCACCTCCGGGTCGAACATGAACAGCGGGGTCTCGGTCTCGTCATCGAAGTTCGTGGAAGCGGCCCCGTCACCGTCGTCGCTGATGCGGTGGTCGAGGACGTACTGGGTGTCGCTGTAGCCGATCGGGTTCGATCGATGTGAGCGCCAGTGCCACAGGTCGAGGAAGTAGCCCGCCCCCTGGAGCTGGGCGAGCTCGTCGTCGCTGCGACGGGTTCGCCAGTCGGTGTGGTCCTCCATCGTGTCCGGCAGCATCTTGCGTAGATCCTCGATGTCCTCGCCGAACACGGCCTCGACCTCGTCCTCGTCCTCGTCCTCGGGGCTCATGGCGCGGGTGAAGCTGTAGACGGTCATGAAGCCGCCGTACTGCTCGAACCGGTCCACCGAACCGTCGTCGAGCAGGAAGGTCACCCGGTCCTCGTCCATCGGCAGGCCCGAGCCGTCCGGCTCACCGCCGTAACGGACCCACTCGCCGCCCTCGTACACGAGGAAGTCATGGTTGATGCTGGGCGAGTCGGTCTCCCACCCGAATCGGAAGTGGATGTCATCGTCGTTGTAGGCCGCCTGGATGTCGAGATTCAGAGTAAGCTCGTCCGGGTCAGGCTGGACCGTGCCGTACGCCCCGTCGACCCCATCACGGACGCCGCTCGACGCGAACACGAGCGAGAGCACCGCGACGACCACCACCCCGGCGATGACGCCGGTGAGCTTGCTGTTTCGCGCCATGTACTGACCTCCAGCGATGTCGGCCGGTCGTTGGACGTGGGGCGTGTTCGATCGTTCGACCAGAGGTGCGATTCTTCACGTGTCGACCGAACGTTAACACGGGCGATCGGATCCAGTTGGGTAGCCGAAGGACCCTAGGCGGGATGCAGCTCCTGTGCCTGCGATCCCGGCCGGACCGGCCGGGCCCGGTGGCGATCGTCCGATCCTGGCGCTGTGCGCATCAGATCGTTGGGACGATGAGACGTCCGTCGGCGATTCGCAGGATCCGGTCGGCCTGCGCGGCGACGTTGAGGTCGTGGGTGACGATCAGACCCGCCCGTGCACCGTCGTGGACTGCAGCGGACACCAGTTCGACGACCTGCTGTCCCCGGTCGCTGTCGAGGTGGGCAGTCGGTTCGTCGGCGAGCAGCACCGGGGGGTCGACGAGCAGTGCCCGGGCGACAGCGACACGTTGGCGCTCACCACCCGAGAGCGCGTCGGGCAGGTGGCCGGCACGCTCACCCAACCCCAGCTCGTCGAGCAGTTCCCGGGACCGATCCCGGGCGACCCGCCGGGGTAGGCCGGCAAAGGCGCCGACGGTGGCCACGTTCTCCTCGGCGGTGAGAAATGGCACGAGCCCGGCGGTCTGGAACACGAACCCGATCCGCCGGGCACGCAGCTGTGTTCGCCGGCGCTCATCGAGCGAGGTGACATCGACCTCACCGATCCACACCTGCCCTGCGGTGGGCGTCAACAGCGCGCCGAGCATGGACAACAACGTGCTCTTGCCCGACCCGGAGGGCCCGACGAGGGCGACCAACTCCCCCGCCCGGATCGTCAGGTCGGCATCCGCGACCGCGGTCACCGAGCCGGGTCCGTCACCGTAGACCCTGCTGCAGCCCTCGGCGCGCACAATCACCGCGCCAGCGCCGCCCTCCGATGCATAGCTCACTCGGGATCCTCCTGCATGACGGTCGCGGGTTCGAGCCGCAGCACGTGGCGCAGCGCGATGCCTGCCCCGGCCAGGCTCGCCACCAGCAGTGCACCTGCGATCGTGCCCACGACGGCAGGGCGGAGTGCGAGCGGCATCGCCTCCGGAACCACCCTGGCGAGCGCGAGCGCGGCCAGCGTG
>SLDB01000093.1 GCA_007125475.1 Nitriliruptoraceae bacterium
ACGATCGAACGGTTCGGTGCCGAGCCGTTGCGGCTCGCCGCGGACAGCCGTCGCTGGGCGGTCTCGGTGGTGATCCCCGGGCGGCTCGCGGTGCCGTGCGGGGACGCCGCGGCGATCCGTGCCGCACCGGCGATCCGGCGGTGGCGGCTGATGGTCGGCGATCTCGCGGCCGGCGACGCACTCCTGGAACGCCTCGGCGACGACCGGGGACTCATCGTCCACGACCAGCGCTTCCTCTCGGTCGACCCTGACGCCGTCCCCGACGAGGCCGAGCTCCCGGATCCCGGGCTGCGGCGGGCCGAGCCGGTCGACCTCGACGCCCTGGCGTCCCTGGCGGTGCGGCTGCACGTGGACGACGAGTTCGGCCCGGATCCCGGGTGGGTGGGGTTCCGCGGCTACCGCCAGCGGCTGGAGTCGACGGTGCGCGAGGGCATGGTGTGGTGTGTCGGTCCCCGTGGCTCGCCGGTGATGAAGGTGGAGCGGTCCGTGTCCTCGCCCCGGTTCGGGGTCCAGCTCGCCGGGATCGTCGTCGAACCGTCGGCACGGGGCGCCGGCCTCGGCCGCGCCGGTGTCGCCGCGGCGGTGCGTGAGGCCCTCGTCGAAGGCCCCCGGTCACGGGTGGTGAGCCTGCACGTGCGGGCCGCCAACACCGGCGCCCTGCGCGCCTACCAGGCCGCCGGGTTCGTCGACCGGGAGGCGTGGCGGCTGGCCGTGCGTCCCTGAGCCGGCCGGACGGTGGCCCGTGGCGTCACGCACGGACCCGGCCTGGTCAGGCGGTGGCGCCGACCGCGTCGTCCAGCGGGCGGATCACCGCCCGCTCGGTGAGGCTGGCACGCAATTCGGCGGGGGAGCGGTCGGTCGCGAGCGCGATCGTCTCCAGGTCGCCGCCGCGCAGCGTGAGCACCCGGCCGTTGTGGTCCCCGCGCTGCCGGCGCACGTGTCCGGCGAACCGGGCCACCGCCGCGACCGGTGGGTCGGACTCGTCGAGCCTGGTCAGGTCGAGGACCACCCGGCCGTCATCGGCGTCCGCGGGGGCGGACGGCGTCGGCAGCAGGTCCGAGACCGGTACGCCGTAGAACGCCGCGAGGTCGACGAGTCTCGACACCGTGATCGCCCGGTCCCCGCGCTCGTAGGCGCCGACGACGACCGCCTTCCACCGGCCGCCGCTGCGTTCCTGCACGTCGGCGAGGGAGAGTCGCTGCTGCTGGCGGATGCGCCGCAGCCGGGGGCCGATCAGATCGGTGTGCTTGATGCTCACGGGGCTCTCCGGGTATCAGTCACGCTGGTTGGTGTTTCCGTGGTGCTCGTCGGCGGTGTCGTGCTCATCGCCGCCGCCACGGCAGGGGCACCATGCCGCGCCACGCCGCCACGGCGTAGACGGTCGCGCCGGCGACGGCGGTGACGATCGCGATCACCAGCAGGACCGTCGCGCCGGAGAGCCCGGCGTCCTCACGGCCGAGTTGGATCCCGAGCACCTCGGCGTCGTCCGCTCCGCTGAGCTCACCGGCGTCGTCGGCCCCGGTGGCGTCGTCCGCGACGTCGGCGTCGTCGTCCGTGGCCTCGGTGTCGTCGGTCGCGACGTCGGTGTCCGGTGCGTCGTCGGTGGCGTCGGCGAGGTCCGTGTTGCCGTCATCACCGTCGGGTTCGGAGGTGGTGTCGGTGTCGGTGCTGTCGGTGTCGGTGCTGTCGGTCGAGGTCCCGCCGCTACCGCCTCCGCTGCCACCGCCGGTACTCCCCGACGTCCCCCCGGCGGACCCGCCCCCGGCTGAGCCGGCGCTGCCACCGGCCGTGCCGGCGTCGTCGGTGTCCCCGTCGTCGCTGGGTGCGTCATCGGTCGCGGCGTCGTCGGTGGTGCCGTCGGCCGCGTCGTCGTCCGGGCCGTCGTCGGTGCGGGTGCCGCAGAAGGTCAGGGATCGCACCTCCTCGAGCGTCCCGGATGCCAGGTCGTCGACGAGGGTGACGGTTCGATCAGCGTGCTCGACGGTGATCGCGGTGAGTTCGGTGTCGTCGGCCGCCTGCCACGAGACGGCGAGCCAGCCCTCCACCTCGGTATCGAACGCCTGTGAGGTGATCGCCACGGCGCCGTCGTCACCCGAGAACCCCTCGGGGGAGACGGTGTACAGCGCCGGCGTGCACACCGGTGCGTCGGTGTCGTCGTTGCCGGCGCTGGTGCCGCTGTCGTCTTCGCTGCCGTCATCGTCGCCGTCGGTGCCGGCATCGCCGTCGTCCGCACGGTCGTCGCCGTCGTCGCTCGCCGCCGTCTCGCGGTCGTCTTCGTCGTCGGTGATCACGACGCCGCCGTCCTCGCCGTCCGGGTCGATCTGGACCTCGTCGTCATCCGCCGACGCCGGTGCGGTGACGAGGGCGAGCGCGAGGACCGCGGACGCGACGACGGCGTACGGCCGGCGTCGAGGGAGGTGGCGGGGTCGCATCGGTGCCTCCTGGCGGTCGGCCCGGACGTCAGCCTGACGGCTGTGCGTGGTGCGGGCCGGTCTCGCCACTCGCTCCCCCCGGACGTGGCGACGTGACGTCGCCCGGCGACCGTGTCTGGTCCGGGGATCCCTGCGTCCCGTGTCCAACGCCGACGACGCCCACCGGCCTCCCGAGGGGCGTTGCTGGCGTTGTGAAAGTTCCCTGCAGTTGCTCATAGTGCCGCAAGGTCGGCAACGAGCGATAGCACCGTGCCGTACTGCGCCACAGGTCGCAACTGGCCGTCAGCACGCCGTCACTCTGCGTAGGAGTTCCTCGACGTGCAGCGCCCTGGGGTGGTGAGCGACGACGCAGCGTCACCACCATGAGCGACCAACGCACGGGGTGCGCGATGCCCCTCGTACGCCGGCGACGCAGGGTGGCCGCCGACCGGTCGGGCGGCGCCACGGGCCGTGTCCCGGACCGGCCGGCACGGCGACCGACACCCCGCGGACCCCGGCCGGTACGGACGGGTCGGGGCGGATCCCGGCTGCTCCGGGTCGATCCCGGGCGATCGGGGCGGATCCCGGTGCACGACGCCGACCTTGCACTCCCCGGTGGCGAGTGCTAGCTTCCCGATTGGCACTCGAGAGGTGGGAGTGCCAGGCGTGATCTCCGTCAGGTTCGGTTCGGTCCGATTCGGGCCGGTGCCGCCAGACAGGGTCCGCGCCGTTGCACCCACCACACCGACGACCCGCCGGACGACCGGAACCATACCGGCTCCCCGTGCGGTCACGCCTCGTCGCCGGGGCGTACCGGTCCCGCGCCGCACCACGCGGCAGGGCAACGGCACGCCGGCGACGTCGAAACAACCGAGAAGTTTCCGACCGAGCCGTGCAGCGCAGACGCGACCACGGCTCCAGCGACACGTAGGGAGGGCACGTTGGCCACCGCCACCGATGTCAACATCAAGCCCCTCGAGGACCGGGTCCTCGTCACCATCGACGAGCAGGAGCAGACCACGGCCTCCGGCCTGGTCATCCCGGACACGGCGAAGGAGAAGCCGCAGCAGGGCACCGTCGTCGCCGTGGGTCCGGGGAAGCGCTCGGAGCAGACCGGCGACCTGATCGAGGTCGGCGTCAGCGCCGGCGACACCGTCCTGTTCTCCAAGTACGGCGGTACCGAGGTCAAGGTCGGCGGTGAGGAGTACCTGATCCTCTCCGCCCGCGACATCCTCGCGATCGTCGGCTGACGACACACGTGATCGTCCGCGCCATCTGACGCGGACAACGGTGACGGCCGACGGCCGGCGCCGAACAGACCTTCAAGGAGGAACCACCGTATGGCGAAGATCCTCTCATTCCATGAGGACGCGCGCCGTCGCCTCGAAAAGGGCGTCAATCAGCTCGCGGATGCCGTCAAGATCACGCTCGGCCCCAAAGGCCGGAACGTCGTGATCGACAAGAAGTGGGGCGCCCCGACGATCACCAAGGACGGCGTCACCGTCGCCCGGGAGATCGAGCTCGAGGACCCCTACGAGAACATGGGCGCCCAGCTCGCCAAGGAAGTCGCGACCAAGACGAACGACGTCGCCGGTGACGGCACCACCACCGCGACCGTCCTCGCCCAGGCCATCGTCAAGGAGGGCCTGCGCAACGTCGCCGCCGGCGCGAACCCGATGGGCCTCAAGCGTGGCATCGACAAGGCCGTCGAGTACGTCGTCGAGGAGATCGCGAAGCAGTCCCGCGAGATCGAGACGCAGGACGAGATCTCGCAGATCGCCGCGATCTCGGCCAACAACGACGCCGCCGTCGGCGAGGTCCTGGCCAACGCCATGGACAAGGTCGGCAAGGACGGCGTGATCACCGTCGAGGAGTCGCAGACCTTCGGCCTCGAGCTCGACTTCGTCGAGGGGATGCAGTTCGACAAGGGCTACATCTCGCCGTACATGGTCACCGACCCCGAGCGCATGGAGGTCGAGTTCGAGGACCCCTACATCCTCATCGCGAACTCGAAGATCTCCGCGGTGCAGGACCTGCTCCCGCTGTTGGAGAAGGTCATGCAGGGCGGCCGTCCGCTCCTGATCATCGCCGAGGACCTCGAGGGTGAGGCGCTCGCGACGCTGGTCGTGAACAAGATCCGCGGCACCTTCCAGTCCGCGGCGGTGAAGGCTCCCGGGTTCGGCGAGCGTCGCAAGGCGATGCTGCAGGACATCGCGATCCTCACCGGTGGTCAGGTCATCTCCGAGGAGGTCGGCCTGAAGCTCGAGAACACCACCATCGACCTGCTGGGCCGTGCCCGGAAGGTCGTCGTCACCAAGGACGACGCCACCATCATCGAGGGCGCCGGCTCGGACGACGACATCAAGGGCCGGATCAACCAGATCAAGGCCGAGATCGAGAAGACCGACTCCGACTGGGACCGCGAGAAGCTCCAGGAGCGCCTCGCGAAGCTCTCCGGCGGCGTCGCGGTCGTGAAGGTCGGTGCGGCCACCGAGACCGAGCTCAAGGAAGTCAAGCACCGCATCGAGGACGCCCTCTCGGCGACCCGTGCGGCCGTCGAGGAAGGCATCGTCGCCGGTGGTGGCACCTCGCTGCTGCAGGCCGAGGCCGGGCTCGACGGGCTGAAGCTCGAGGGTGACGAGGCGACCGGCGCGAAGATCATCCGCCAGGCGCTCTCCGCCCCGCTGTACTGGATCGCGAGCAACGCCGGGCTCGAGGGCTCCGTCGTCGTCGAGCGGGTCCGGGGCATGGAGCCCGGTCACGGCCTCAACGCCCTCACCGAGGAGTACGAGGACCTGGTGAAGTCGGGGGTCATCGACCCGGCGAAGGTGACGCGTTCGGCGCTGCAGAACGCCGCCTCGATCGCCAGCCTCCTGCTCACCACCGAGGCGTTGATCGCCGACAAGCCGGAGCCCGAGGGCGACGCCGGCGGCGGCGGTCACGACCACGGCATGGGCGACATGGGCGGCATGGGCTTCTGAGCCGATCCGCACCAGCACCACGCGAGGCCCCCGCTGCGGCGGGGGCCTCGTCGTCCGTCGCCGCTTGGCGCCATCGCCGTGCGTCATCACCGGCGGCCTGCGGTGTGCCCCGTACGGGGCGCCCGGCCAGTTCGCGGTGAACGCGCCGTGCGGAGCGGCATGCGCGGGGCCTCTCGCGAGTTCGCGGTGAACGCGGCGTGCCCGCGCCGATGCCGTTCCCGTGCCGGATGGTCCGTGCCGGATGGTCCGTGCCGGATGGTCCGGACACGGTCACCCGCGGATGCAGGCGACCTGCTGGGGGTGTTCGGGTTCCGCAGTTTGACCCCGGTGGCTCAGCCGCGGATGCCTATGACCAAGTGGGGGTGCCCCGGCTCCGCAGTTCGATGAACGTACGCCCGAACGCGCCTGACGAGCGGGCGCATCGCTTCGATGACCACTCTCGTCACGTGACCCGTGACCCTGGCCTGCTCCTACACCACCTGGCGGGACTCACCCGACTCGCCAGTCCACACCGCTACGACCGGCGATCCCCGTCCCGCGCCGACGGCATGCACCATCGCCGCATGGGTTGGTCGACGTTCTTCCTTTGCTGTGCTGCCGCGGGCGGTGGACCGGTGCCTCTTGCCGCCACGGCGATCGAGAGCGGCCTGACACCTCGCCAGGTGCGGGCTCGTGCTCGTCGAGAGGGCTGGTGGCGGCCGTACCCCGACGTCGTCGCTCCTCCCGGAACCGGTGTGGACGCCCGGGCATGGATGCTGGCCGGCACGATTCACGCACGCGGCCGCACCGGTCGGGCCGACGCCGACGTCGCCGCCGTGACCGGATGGTCTGCGCTGGCCCTCCTCGGTGTGCACCGGAGCGCCTCGACGCGGGCTCAGGTGGCGATCCCGGAGGCACGTCGTGTCACCGGCGGTCCACGGCTGCAGGTGATCCGGTCGCGTCGACTCTCCGCTGCCGACATCACGAGCGTCCACGGCGTACCCACGATGCGTGCGGCGCCGGCACTCCGGGTCCTGGCCGGCGCCGGGGTGTCACGGGAGCGGCTCACCTCGCTTGCGATCGATGTGCTCCAGGCCGGGGCGACGACCCTCGCCGAGCTCGATGGCCTGGCATCTTCCACGGGGCGTTTTCCCGGGCGGGGGAGGTTGTCCGACGCCGTGACGTCGCTGCGCGCGGCGGGGCGAACGGACTCGCCGCTCGAGTTGCGAGCGCGTCGGGTGTTGAGGTCGGCCGGCATACCGCTGGACCGCGGGCAGGTGCCGGTCACGCTTCCCGATGGGGGCCGGCTCCACCTCGACCTCGGCATCGCGGCCATCCGCTTCGGTATCGAGGTCGACTCCTTCGCCTGGCACAGCACGCGGTCGCACCTGGATGCCGATGCACGGCGGAGCAACGTCGTCTCCGCACTGGGTGGGTGGCGTGTGCTGCGGCTGACCTGGTCGATGATCGAGACCGGAGACGAGTTGTCGTCGTTCCTGGCCGACGTGCGCCAGGTCGTCGCCACGCAGGCGCAGTACCACCTCGGTGTGCCGTGGCCGCGGCCGTCGGACGTGGTGGCCTGACACCAGGCCTGCCGGCCGAACGCGGGCGTGCCAGGCGCCCAAGCGCAGGATCGCCGGGAGCTCAAGCGCGGCCTGGTGGTCGCTTGGCTCCGCGGGTCGACGGTGGGTCCGCAAGTGCGGAGTGCTAGCGCCGGCAGGAGGTCGCTCGGCTCCGCGGGTCGGCGGGTGGCACCGGCCCGGGACGGGCCGAACCGGGCCTGCCCGACGTCGGTCCGGAGGCTGCTCCGGCCCTTCGACCGCAGGTCGCTCAGAGGCGGTTGCCGTCGGCGTCGTAGCGGTAGATGCCGTGCCCCGACTTCCGCCCCAGGCGGCCGGCGGCCACCATCCGACGGTGCAGGTTCGTGGGGCGGAACCGCTCACCGAGGGTCCCGGCGAGGTAGTCGAGGATGAGCAACCGCGTGTCCCAGCCGACGAGATCGCCCATTTCCAACGGACCCATCGGGTGGTTGAGACCGAGCTTCACGGCACGGTCGATGTCCTCGGGGGAGGCGATGCCCTCCTCGAGCATCCGCATCCCCTCGTTCCCGATCAGGGCGTTCACCCGCGAGGTGGCGAAGCCGGGGCCGTCCTCGACGCGGACGGTCTGCTTGCCGAATGCCTGCGCGGCCGCTTCGGCACGGTCCATCGTCTCCGCGGACGTCTGCAGCCCGCGGATCAACTCGCAGAGCTTCATCTTGGGGACGGGGTTGAAGAAGTGCATCCCGACGCCTCGGGACGGATCGTCGAGGCAGGCGATGATCTCGGTGATCGACATCGACGAGGTATTGGTCGCCAGCACCGTCTGCGGTGACGACGCCGCCTCGGCGGTCCGGAACACCTCGTGCTTGACATCCATGCGCTCGACGACCGCTTCGATCACCAGTCCGGCGCCGTCGCAGGCCGCGGCGAGGTCGGTGGTGGTGGAGACCAGGCTCCGGGCGCGATCGGCCGCGTCGGCCTCGACCTTGCCACGGGCGACCCCGGCGTCGAGGTCACGATGGATCGTCCCCACCGCGTCGTCGAGCTGCCCGGCGTCGACGTCGACGAGTCGTGCCTCCCAGCCGGCGACCGCGGCGGCGTAGGCGATCCCCCGCCCCATCAGGCCGGATCCGACGATGGTCACGGTGTCCGGTTCGGTGGTCATGGTGCTCCCTGTCGAGGTCGGTGACGGTGCTCGCGCCGTCGCACGGCGGTGTCGACGTCGCCTGCGGCGCAGAGGTGGCGGCGCAGCGCGACACGGCTCCGCCGGCACCGCTCCCGAGGTCGGCGTGACCGTGTCGTCGCCGAGGATCCTAGGCGGGGGCGTGCTCCGGGGTGCGGACGGTGCGGACGGTCCGAACGGCCCACCGGTGCAGGCCGGCCTGCGGTCCGCGCGACGACGGGACCGGTTGGTCGGTGGCAGGGCACCACCTCCCGGGAGGGCATCCACCCCACCGGTACAGTCGCGCGACGATGAACAACCCGACCCCGCGCCGCGCCACCCGCCGCGCCCAACCGCCGCTGTGGCTCTACGAGGGGCTCGACATCGTCGAGCAGCGACGCCGCCTCCTGCTCGCCGTCGCCGGCCTCGTGATCCTGGTCGGCATCGTCGTGTCGTTGGTCCTGCCGGGGGTGCTGGCACGTACCGCCGGGACCGGGATCGCCGTAGGCGTCGCCGCCCTCCTGCTGGGGATCGCCGCGGTGGTCGCGGCGGATGCCACGGACCTCCTTGTACGTGGCCCGCGGCACGTGCGGGCCGCGGGGGGTGAGCTCGTCGCGGTCCTGCCCACCGAAGCGTCGGTCGAACGTGCCGGGCCGCTCGCGGACGCGGTGCTCGAGGCCCGGGCCTCCGGTGAGGGGCCGTTACGCATCGGTGTCGCCGCCTCGGGACGGGAGGCCGCACGGGTCGCTGCGTGGACCGACGCGCTCGGCGATGCGCTCACGGAGCACGGGATGAGCGTCCTGCGGGTCGACCTGGCATCCGGGCCCGGACCGTCACCCGGGTTGGTCGAGGTGATCGAGGACGGGGCGCGCCTCGTCGACTCGGTCGCGATCGAGCCCGGTTCGAAGCTCGCCCGGCTCGGTCCCGGCGCCGACGTCCGCCGGGCGCTGGCGGCGTTGCCCTCACTGGCCGTGTCGTTGCCGCGCGACCTGGACGTGCTCCTGGTCTCGCTCCCGGCAGCGGCGAGCCGTGCGGTGGTCACCGCGGTTGGTCCCCTCGACCACGTCCTCGTCGTGGCGCAGCGTTCGCGCACGTCACGGGTCGAGCTCATCGCCGGCCTCGACGCCGTCGAGGACGGTGGAACCGCAGCACAGGTCCTCCTCCTCGACGACGCGGCGGCCGGGTGGCTGGCGTCACGGTCGTCGCACGTGGATGCGCCCGAGGCGGGAGACCAGCTCGCCGAGACCCGCTCCGGTGCGACGGAGCCGACCGCAGCCGGGGCGGGAACCGCTGCTTTGGACGTGGACGATCCACCACCCGAGGCATCGAGCGTGCCTGCGGCGGACGATACGCCCGAGGCTCCGAGCGCGCCTGAGGGGGACGATGCGCCCGAGGCTTCGAGCGTGCCCGGGGCGGCGGCGGATGCCCCCGGGGAGGACGCCGCTGCTGAGGATGTGGGAGCTGCCGGGGAGGTGGATGCTGCCGCGGCGGAGGACGCGGGCGTTCCCGAGGAGGCGGATGCTCCCGCAGCGATGGACAATGACGACGGGGGGGATGCTGAGCTCGGCGACCTGGCGCTCGCCCCTGACGCCGGGGTCGCACCGACCGCCTACGCCGAGGTGGCGTCACCGGCGGGGCAGGATCGTCACACCGCCGAAGACGAGGACGACCCGGCCGGGTTCGGCGACGAGGGGGGACCGGTACCCGCGTGGGACCAGGCGGGTGACGAACCGGACGACGCCCCGGAGGAACCGGTCGCGCCCCGCGACGTGGATGTCCTCCTCGGTGCGGCCCGGGCCACGGCAGAGGAGGCGACGGCCGCAGAGGCCGAACCGGTTGACCTCCCCGACGACCTCCCACCACCTCGGCCGGCGACCCCGGATCGCACGTACCGCTCGGAGCCCCTCACCCTCGACGACGAGTACCAGCCCGGCCGCGGACCGGCAGACGACGTTCCCGACGGGTCACCCGAGCGGTCCCCCGAGCCTCCGCCGGAGGGGTCGTCCGGGAGATTCGACCGGGAGCTGGACGAGGCTCACGCGTCTGCGCATGCCACCGACGAACTCCCCCGTATCGAGGCTCCGGGACGTCGCCACGACGACGCCGAGGAGGATCTGCTGCGCACGACCGCGCAGCTGGCCCTCCTCGAGCTCGCCCACGACGCGGACGACCACGAGGGGGTCGACGGCGACGGTGCGGCTGACGACCGCGGTCGCCGACGCTGAGCTCGCACGCGGGCGCTCAGCACGCCGGCCGGCTCGTACCATGGCCCCACGAGCGTGACCACGCCGAGTGTGGCCACGTGAGGTGGTAGCCGGCCTGCTGGCTGGTGTGCCCGACGCCGATCACCGTCGCCCGGCGGGTGACGCGGCAGCCGGCCGTGGTCGGCACCCGGGTGGGTGGGGACGCCGCGCCCCGGGACGTCAGGCCTCCCCGTGACGAAGGTCAGTAGATGATCGCCCGGATCCTGATGTTCGGCCTCGCCGTCGTGTTCGCCGCCGCGTGCGTGGGCGATACCAGTCAGCCCGAGTCCGTCGAGTGGCGGAACCTGACGATCCCGCTCCCGGACTCCTGGTACCTCTTCGAGGAGGAGGACACCCGGCTGAGCATCTCGAACCAGGACATCGGTGTCGGCGACGACGGCGAGCCACGCGAGCAACCAGATGGTGACGTCGTGGCGATGTTCTTCACCTTCGAGCCGGCGACGGTCCCCGAAGACTGGCGGGAGTTCGTCGAGGCGCAGGACGCCGAGCTCGAGACGGACCGCCAGCTGGAGCTGCAGGGCGAGGTCCCGGCGACCCAGTTGGTGTTCAGCTACGTCACCGACGGCACACCGACCCGCGAGATGGTCGTCGTGATCCCCTCGCGTGGCGTCGTCCTCCTCGCGCAGCCGGTCCCCGGGCCTGGCGAAGAGGACGCCCCTCAGGTGTTCCTCGAGTACCTCGATGTCTTCATGGAACTCGTCGAGTCGATCGAGTTCGGTGCCCCGGTCCTGGACTGACCGGTCCTCGACTGACCGGTCCTGGGGTGACGGGTCGTGGAGTGACGGGTCCTGCAGTGACCCGCCCGTCGGTGGTCAGCCGAAGTTGTTCCAGAGCATGGTGGCGGTCTGGGCGCGGGTGACGGCGTTGCGGGGGCAGTAGGCGTTGGCGCTGCAGCCGTTGGTGATGCCGTTGGCGTACAG